>NZ_BSND01000013.1:0-300000 GCF_030159795.1 Methylophaga thalassica
AACATGCACCAGCAGTAGGTGAAGCATCAACCAGATAATCCGATGAGATGCCGGTCTGTCTCACTCTCATGCAAAGGTAAGATCAACCATTTAATCCGCTTACCCTAAAAAAGCAGGGCCTGGGCTCTGCTTTTTTCTTTTTTTAATTGAGCTTATGAGCGACTAATCCATTTCGGCCTTGCTGTTTCGCCTCATAAAGTAACTCATCGGCTTTGGCTAAAATTTCTAGCTCATTCATTCCCTGGGGATGTAGGCTGACCAGGCCAATACTGGTAGTTAAGATCGGCTTGGTAGGTGAGTGTTCATTTACAATCTGTAATCTCTCTATTTGTATGAGCAATTCTTCTGCTAATTTTACCGCTTCCGTATGCTCGATATCTGTCCATATCAAAGCAAATTCCTCACCGCCATAACGTGCGCACAGATCACCTGGTCTTCGGCAAAAATCACTCAACACGGCAGAAAACTCGACTAATACATCATCTCCCTTTTGGTGACCATAGGTATCGTTAAGTAATTTGAAATGGTCAATGTCCACCATGGCTAGGGTAAAAGGTGTTTGAGATCGTCTACAACGACGCCACTCTGTTTTCAGAAAGGTATTGAAATATCGGCGATTGGCTATTTGTGTTAACGCATCTGTTCGAGATAATGAGCGCGCCAGATCTTCTGAGCGTTTTCTCTCTGTAATATTGTGGTGTGTGAGTAGTAAGAAGTCCGCATTTTGAAAATGGAACATGACAACACGTAACATAAACCAGCGTTTTTCAGTCGGGCTGTGGCAAGGATATTCATAATAAAACGTCGGCTCCTCACCATGAAGAACAGAATAAATCCCCTTACTGACGTCTTGTCCCATCTTGTCGCCATTTCTGCCTGAGGTATTACAAACGTCTAAGTAGTTCAGCCCTACCCAGTCGGTGATTTCTGAGCCATTCTGTTCAGCAAATGTATTCCAGTATTGATTACAAAATACAATCTCTCCCTGCCTGTCGAGCACCACAATTTGCTCAGGCAATGAATCTAGAACCGTTTTAAAAAAATCAGAGTTTTCAATCACTCATATTGCCCTCAATACTAGCTCAGGGTTGTACCGAGACACACATGGCAGTTACCTATCAGCAAGATAATGAGATAGTAGTCTTAGCTTTACGAACGCACAACGCCTCTGGGATATTAGGGGCGTCTTTATTAGCATGAATTACAACCAACCTTTACGTTTGAAATACAGGTAAGGTGCCATACCCGCAGCAACCATCAGACCAATCGCCATGGGATATCCATAGTGCCAATCCAACTCAGGCATCACATGGAAGTTCATGCCATAAATACTGGCCACCAGCGTTGGCGGTAAAAATACTACAGCTGCAATAGAGAAGATTTTAATAATCTGAGCTTGTTGAATATTGATAAAGCCCTGTGTCGAGTCCATCAGGAAGTTGATTTTATCGAACAGAAAGGTGGTGTGAGACATCAACGTCTCTAAGTCGCGTAAAATTTCATACAAGGTTTCACGAGACTCAGTTGCCTCACGTAAATTTCTGAGCAAGAAGGAAATGTCGCGCTGGGTATCCATCAGACAGAGACGGATTTTCCCATTACTATCTTCCAGTCTGGCCAGTTGGCTGATGCAGTCTTCCAGATCAGCCGCTTCATCTTCCAACACTAAATGACTGACCCGTTCCAATTCACGATGAATATCTTCCAGATTATCGGCATGGTTTTCGACTTTCTGTTCCATCAGGGTAATCAATAACTCACGTGGTGTTTTACAGCTAATTTGTCCGCGACGCGCACGCATTCGTAACAGACGGAAATCACTCAGCTCACCATCACGAATCGCCACCAGCCGATCTTCCTGCAAGATAAAGGCGACAGAAACAGTGTGATGTCGACCTTCTGAATAACCTAGGAATAAGGAATGCACATGCAAACCGTCCTGATCGGTAAAACAACGTGCTGAAGCTTCGATTTCTTCGACATCATCCACATCAGGCACTTCATCACTAAACAAGGTACCCAGTAACGCCCGTTCGTCATCATCTGGTTCAAGCGCATCAATCCAATCAGCCTCTCGCAATTGCGCAGCAGAAATCTCTCCTTCAACGGGAATTTCTTTGATTAGACCTTGTGCGATTTTGTACAGGCGAAGCATGCGAACTCCTCATAGCTAGTGTGACTGGCGGGTGAGCTTGGCATTGTATCGTAACGAATGCTTCATGCCGATGACTAATCGATCTATCGCAGTTTAAATAACTCCTGATGAAACTGATCCGGGTGTAATCCATGCTGAATGAAGTCCTTGCGTAAGTCTTCACCAAAGGCGGATGGCCCACAAAACCAGATACTGGCCTCTTGCCAGTGTGGGACAGCTGTACGAATTCGTTCTGCATCAAGGTGGCCATCTTTGTCATCCACCATTAAGTGTAGCCTGACGTTTGAGGCTTCTACATCAGCGGATAATTTTTGTCTGACGACATCATTAATCTGTGACGTGGGATGAAAAAAGTCGATGGTTTTACCATCCGTCTCATCCGCTAAACGTTTCATGCGAGCAATAAATGGCGTGACGCCGATTCCCGCACCAATCCAGATCTGTCTTGGCTTATCATCCGTAAAGTTAAACTCACCATAGGGACCTTCCATCGTGACCGGCATACTCACTGACAAACGTTGCTTTAATCGTGCCGTATGATCACCCAGCTCTTTAATCACAAAACGAATCAAGCGAGTGTCCGGATTCCAGGCTGAAGCGATGGTGTAGGGATGAGCACCTTCTTTTTTATCTGACATCGCAAAAGCAAACTGTCCGGCATTATGCCCCGGCCAACCTTTATCCATTTTTACTGTTACTTCCATCACTCGCATATCCGAGTGATATTCCAACTCAGTAATATGGCCTCTTACTTTTCGCTTAGCACCCACTCGCCCCATCAATACTAAGACCGCAGAGATAGTCCCACCTAGGAGTAATACGGCCATCAACCAACCTACAGGCTGAGACCAATACTCGAATCGCAGTAATATCACCGCATGAAAAACAAAGAGCAGATAAGTAATCGCTAATAAGTTATGCGTTTTAGCAAATAAGCGATAAGGAAAACGTCTAATTAAAGCCAGCACAATCAACAAAGCAGCAGCATAAAACGCCCACTCACCAATAGTCTCAGCTAAGCCACGCTGTGAACGAAATAAGCCTTCCCAGAAACCTAACTCTGGCTGCGCGCCTCTGGGGCCACGCTCAGGCTTAACTAGCCAGCCCCAGCCCACCATCCATTTTGTACCTTTTGCAAACCACCAATGAGATACCGCAAACACCAGCGCACTGATACCCAGCCATTTATGCAAACGGTACATCTTGTCCAGACCATGAAAGAAAGGCTCAACAATTTTTGGTCTCAATGCCAACAACATTGCGATACTCATCACGGCTATGGCGATGACACCACTGTATTGAACAAATACAGCCCTAAACGAAAAGTAAGTAAACGGTTCGGGCCATAAATTATCTGCCATCAACCACAAGGCAGTGGGCAATAACAGTACCGTGAGCAAGGCATATTTAATCTTTTTCATGAGTCTCTAATGAAGTGATGGAATTCTTACAGCTAATTTAACCCAAGAAAAGTTAAGGCAACGTTAACGTCATAATCAGATCTGCATGGTCAGACTAGTTTGATTACAATGACAACAAACGCACATCAAAAACAGCGTGTTTTTTGCACATACAAAATAGGATCAGCATATGAAAGGCAGCCCAAAAGTTATTGAACTTCTCAATACATTACTCGCAGGCGAACTGACCGCTATGGATCAATACTTCATTCACTCACGCATGTATGAAGACTGGGGACTGACTCGCCTCTATAATCGCATCGCTCACGAAATGCAGGACGAAACCGAACACGCCGACCAAATGATCAAACGTATTCTGTTTCTGGAAGGCATGCCCGACCTGACACACCGCGAACCACTTCATGTGGGTCACACCGTCAAAGAGATGCTGCAAAATGACCTCGACTTGGAATACGCCGTCGTCAAAAACCTGCGTGATGGCATTGCGTTGTGTGAAGCCGAAAAAGACTACGAAACTCGAACAATGCTCAAGCAACAGCTGGAAGATACCGAGCTGGATCACACCCACTGGTTAGAACAGCAACTTGGTCTGATTGAGAAAATGGGACTGGAAAATTATCTGCAAGCCATGACTTTGGCTGAAGCGTAATAATTCCCGGCAGGTTGGGCTTGGCAGCATCCGGCTCAACCATTTCCCCCTGAGACCTATTTCCCTAACAACCTAGGATATCACTCAATATCCCGACTTTATTTAGTGAATAGTTGGAGATATCTTGGTGGTTGACTCAGAAAACTAAAAGGCACCTTCAAACTCAGTCGCTTTCTCAATTAAAGGTTTTCTGTTAATTGTGTTTGCGACTCTAAGCAAGCCAAATACAGCTATACGATGCTTTAACTCCATATACCTAGAATTACTATGCTTAAGGAGGCCACTCTCCAAATCTAATTCGCCTAACTTTATATTTTTATATGCTTTTTCTGGTGCCTTTTGAAAATAAAATGCTGGTGTACCCGGAATATAAGCAAACCTATTTACAACAACTCTCTCAATATAAGATTCATGTTCACGCAAAAAATTTGTCGTCTTTTTAATATCATCAGCTTGTTCATTTCCTTCACCAATAATGCATGTAAGCCGTACACTCAGTCCAACGGCATGTGCAGTTTTGATAAATTCAGACACTCGTTTTAACTTAGTCCCTTTAAGCATGCTGTTAAGCACTTCTTGACTGCCGGACTCAAGCCCTGTCGTTATTCTTACAAGACCAGCTTCACTCGCTTTTTTTAAATCCGCATAGCTCAGACCATTATCTGTTCTGGAATCTACATGCACAGATGCCGTCCATTTTATATCAGGCAGTTCATGTGAGATTCTTTCTGCGAGGCCTTTCCAGACATCAAGATTCGAATTTAACTTAAGGTCGAGTAAGACAAAGAGATCAACCTGATGCCTACTTCTTTGATATTTCATCTCTGAGATAACATTATCGAGGCTGCGAGAACGATAATTTCTGCCAGCACTAGTTAAGACATCAGAGCAAAATGAACATCGTCCCCATTCGCATCCTCTACCGGTCATGATAGGGATTATCTTATTTGGGTATGAATGCCAGGGAAAAGCATCAAAAGTTGGGTAAGGGATGCTATCAAGACTTTCTAAAGGTTTCGCTATATTGCCTTGCCCCCCATCTTCATAAACACCTTGATAATGGCTGATATCATTTCCTAGCAATACATCATCGACCATTCTATTAAGAATTGCCTCGGGCTCTCCAGCAAACACCACCGTGACTCCCCGAATTACAGACCATTTCTGTGCTATCTCGGGAATGACAAAACTGTTACCACCAACAATAAGCGGTATGTTGTGGTCATCACATATACCAGCAATCACTGATGTCACATCAAAGTACATGGTATACGCTGATATCAAAACGATATCTGGCTTTTTATTTTTTATCTGTTCTTGGAAGGCAGATACGATTGTTCGCTGAAGTATCGACTTATCTTTTTTTCTTACATTTTTGATTTTGTCATACAGAAATTTAAGGAATCTATTTTCACTCGTCGCACCTATGTGATTCAAAAACTTGAGGTAGTGATATCCCCTAGGTTCTTTCACATTTCTTGGAAAACCATGCACACCAAAAAATAATGGCGATAAAACATCTACTTGAGCACCATTATTTTTCAATATCGAACTCAAGTAACCTACGGATAGCGTTGGATAACGGGAAAAGTTATTCAAATCTACAATTAAAACCTGATGTTTAGCTTGGTCTGTTTTTTTCGACTCCATGCAATCTCCTTTTGAATCCATCCATAAGTCACTAACGCACTGCAAACATTAACTTTAATTTACACTAAACTGGATTTTATAGAGCCAAATTTTTTTCCTCATATGGTTGAAGTGACCAATCAGAGATTGTTTTGAATGAAAATAGTTAGTTTCTGCAACCTTGTAGTGCTAACGCACTTTTTACTGATGGATTCCCTCTGATATATGTGGACTGATTGGAATATTTCTCAAGCTCACCTACTACTTGAAAAGCAGCTCAGTAACCCCATTTAAATCTCACACATCTGCCATAAGCAGTGTTAATCAAACCACTAAATAACAGTCATACAGCCAAACAAGAAGCCATGAGCAAACAAGAACTCTTATACCGTGTCGAATTCATCCAAGCTGGCCAACGTTACGAACTCTACGCCCGCGAACTCAGCCAGGGCGGTTTGTTTGGCTTTATCGAGATAGGTGATTTTGTCTGGGACACCCACACATCAGTAGTGCTAGACCCCAGCCACGAAAAACTTAAAGACGAATTTGCTGATGTGACTCGTACCTACATTCCCATGCATGCGGTGCTGAGAATTGATTCGGTCACCAAGAAAGGCTTAGCTAAGATCACCGAATTCGATGGCAAAGTCACCCACTTCCCCAGCCCGATTTATACGCCAAGCAATTAATAGAATTGCTTAAAAAAGTAGGTTCGGTTGAACCTGAGAAACCCAACAATTCCTGAATCTTGATATATGTTGGGTTTCGTTCCTCTACCCAACCTACCGAGCTTTATAGGTGCCATTCCTCATCAGCACAAACGGGGATTTGAAAGGCTCCCTTTATTCCCGTCTATTGCCGCCAAAAATTAGGCTTGGTTGATGGATTAAGTGGTCGAGTGTTTGAGCGTAGCGAGTTGTCGACCACGCCATCAAGTAAGGTTAATTTTTGGATGAAGGCAATATCGGGTGCCTTTTTCTTTGGTTCGTTTCTTTTGGGCAAACAAAAGAAATGAACGCCCTGCGGCAGCGTGAGAAGTAAAAAAATAGATCATATTGAAATCAAGTTGGCTGACCCCTTGATTTCTCGCCGCTCTAAGAATTTTTACTCTGAGCCCAAATATTTTTGCGAATTAAATGCTTCCTAGGTCTCCAGTTCTTCGCAGTAAGACCCTAGCATCTTCAACTTTTTTCACGGCCGCAGCAGAATCTAGGAAGACTTCACGAGCCGGTATCCGAAGGATTGAGTAGCCCTCCCGCCTCATATCATCATCCCTCTTGAGATCGCGTAAAACAGCTTCTGGAGAAGAGTGATATGTTGCGCCGTCAATCTCAACGACAAGCTTATCATCAATCAGGAAATCTGCTCGATACTGGGAAGAAGCATGACCTGAATAGATATTTAACCGCCCCACTGATACCTGGTTTCGCAAGCGTAATCCCCGCCCCTGAATGGCACCTGGCCCAGTTTGCAGTTTATAGGCTGAAACCATTGCTTCGAGAAAGGCCATCTCTGCTGGAGACTCACATTGGCCCCGGATATTCTCGACACTCACCGGCGCATTGATACGGGCATCTATCTCCGCCTGCTCAGCTCGCCTTGCGGGCTCTTCAATAATGTCACGGTAGACACTCCAAACGATTAAGCCCCCGACGAAAAAGAGGGGGAGGAAGAGAAACCCTAGAAGAATACAAACCACTGCGAGCGCGATCCGTTGAAAATATGTCAAGAGTACACTCCAACCAGCTCAGTAAACATGAAAGATAGGTTGTCACTAGTCCTACACAAACATATGGTTCTGGAAAACTTAATCAATTTATGCGCCTTAAATCTTTTTTTAAGCCGTTTTGATAAATATGGAGCTAGTTGCTCCCCGTTAGGATACTTTTCTCATAGTTTCCTACTTGATGTCGAAGAAAGTATCTACCCCTCGTAACGGTTGTGCTTGGTTTCCATATGGTGACTTTTCTATGATGTAGCCTACAATAGAACACCGGGCCATTATAGTTAGCTCTTCGCTTACGCCTGAGTGTCTCATAGCGGTATGTAACTTGTTCAAACCATCCGCGACTTGAGCAGCTGCAGAACCCGATTTCAGGCGACTTGCCCCACCCTCATAAAATCGCTCATCAATCCCCGTACGATTGATAAACGAATGGACGAACTCAAGGTCGCTCATACTTGCGGCGTCTAATTCATAGGCAATAAGATCAACTGTAGCTCCATATTTACGACAAATCACATCAAAAAAGCGAGCTGCACAGATCATTATTGATGGTATTAACCTATTCCCGGCATTTGCTTCTTGAGTAAATTTGGCTAGGTTATCTGTGCCGAACCCTCCCCGATCAGCAGCCTCTAGCTGCCAAAGCAAATTTTTAGCACTCGGATGACCTGCCTCCGCAGCTTTGTACCAACAGTCTGCTGCTAAATCAAAATCATAGGGTGTCACTTGTCCGCCTCCCCAGAGAAGGGATAAGTTGAACAATGCAGAAACATGCCCACCCCGTGCGGCATTGGCAAAATGCATACTAGCCGCATTGTAATTACCTATCTGTAGGGCTGTAACGCCATCGCTATACTCTGCCTCAACAGCCGTAGACTCGCTTCTGTAAAATGGATTCTGAAACTCAGTCATGTTCCCTCACTCGACTCAATCATTAATCAATTCTGCATCATTCGCTAGTTGCGATAAACTCAGTGCTAGCTCTAAAGGTTGGACTTACCAACACTCTTTCCTTTGGATTTCTTTGGGAGCATTCGAAGAAATGTACGAACAAACTATTTCTTTTTTACCGGCCGCTTCCACCCCTCAACCGTCTTCTGCTTAGACACAGTCAGTGTTAACTCACCAGCAGGCGCCGTCTTCCGAATCGTAGACCCAGCCCCAATAGTCGCCCCATCCTCAACCGTCACTGGAGCAACCAACTGTGTATCCGACCCCACAAACACCCGATCCCCAATCACAGTACGGTGTTTATTCGCACCATCGTAGTTACAGGTAATGGTACCGGCACCAATATTTACATCAGCACCCATATCAGTATCACCGATATAACTTAAATGATTGATTTTAGAACCTAAGCCGATATTGGCATTTTTCACTTCAACAAAGTTACCGACTTTGGCTTTAGCCGCTAAATTGCTACCTGGACGTAAACGGGCATAAGGACCTACCGAACAGTTAGCGCCTACTTCTGCATTTTCGATAATACTATTAGGCAGGATTTCAGCGCCTTCATGGATTGTGCTGTTGATGATGATGCAGTTGGCACCAATGGTGACATTATTTGCCAACGTATTATTGCCTTCAAAGATCACATTCACATCAACTGTGATGTCTTGTCCGACTGTTAGCTCACCCCGAATATCAACACGAGCGGGATCACGCATGGTGACGCCAGCCATCATTAATTCAGTCGCTTTCTTCTGCTGGTAGTAACTTTCTAGTTCAGCTAACTGTACGCGGTTGTTCACGCCCGCGACTTCTTGTTCGTCTTCACAAGTGATGGAGTCGATTTCCATGCCCTCTTCCACTGCTTTGGCAATCAGATCAGTCAGGTAGTATTCACCTTGGGCATTATTATTATCGAGCTGAGATAGGGCCGTATTTAACCATTTAGCTGGAATACACATAATGCCGGTATTCACTTCATTGATTTCTCGGGTTTCATTGCTGGCGTCTTTTTCTTCGGTAATCATCAGCATACGGCCGGTGGCATCACGGACGATCCGGCCATAACCTGTGGGGTCATCCAGTACAGTGGTGAGCACTTTAACTGTGCTGGCACCACCTTCATGAATCAATGCTTCAAGGGTGTCTTTTTCAATGAGTGGTACATCACCATATAACACCAGGACTTGATCACTCTCCTGATAAAAGGCTTTGGCCTGCTCAACAGCATGGCCTGTCCCCTTTTGTTCTAGCTGCATAGCGGTATCAATACCTTGTTGCTGTAGGTAGGGCACGACGTCATCTGCACCACTGCCACAGACCACAGCAAGTTGGCTGGGATTGAGTTGTTTGGCGGTATCAATCACATGTTGGAGTAAAGGTTTGTTAGCGAGTGTGTGCATGACTTTCGGTTTAGCCGATTTCATGCGAGTGCCTTTACCGGCAGCGAGGATGATAATGCTCAGGCTCATAGAGTGTTCCGTATTTGTGATAATGGGGTTAAGTTTAGCAGACAATAGATAAAAAAAAGGCCGTCACGAAGACAGCCTTTTTTATTTTTTGCAGTGAAAGACTAACGTCCTTTACTGTTCGATCTCAGTCGCTCGATTGCACGCAGTTGCGCCATTGCTTCAGCCAGTTCTTTCTGAGCTTCAGCAAAGTCGCGTTTCGCTGTGCCATCGTTGATCGCTTTTTCTGCATCCGCTTTCGCTTGTAATGCAGCCGCTTCATCAACGTCAGCAGCACGTAATGCCGAGTCAGCCAACACAGTCACAACGTGTGGTTGAACTTCCAGCATGCCGCCAGAGACGTAGTACTGCTCTTCTTCGCCGTTGTCTTTTAAGACACGAACTTCACCTGGTTTAAGGCGAGTCAGCATAGGTGTGTGACGTGGGTAAATACCCACTTCACCCAACACAGCTGATGCAAAGACAGCTTGTGCCAGACCTGAAAAGATCTGTTTCTCTGCGCTTACGATATCAACATGGATAGTCATAGCCATGTTTACCTCCCAGGGGATTAGTACTTCTTAGCTTTCTCGACAGCTTCTTCGATGCTACCTACCATGTAGAACGCTTGTTCTGGTAGTGAATCGTAGTCGCCATTCAGAATGCCTTGGAAGCCAGCAATCGTGTCTTTCAGAGAGACGTATTTACCAGGTGCACCAGTAAAGACTTCTGCTACGAAGAACGGTTGTGACAAGAAACGCTGAATCTTACGAGCACGTGCTACTGTCAATTTATCTTCTTCTGACAGTTCGTCCATACCCAGAATCGCGATGATGTCTTTCAGTTCTTTATAACGTTGCAATGTACCTTGAACGCCACGAGCCACGTTATAGTGTTCGTTACCCACCACTAATGGATCTAGCTGACGTGAAGTTGAATCTAACGGATCGATTGCTGGGTAGATACCTAATTCAGCAATTGAACGTGACAATACAACAGTCGCGTCTAAGTGAGCGAAGGTCGTTGCTGGTGATGGGTCAGTCAAGTCATCCGCAGGTACGTATACCGCTTGGATAGAAGTGATAGAACCTGTCTTAGTTGACGTAATACGTTCTTGCAGAACACCCATTTCTTCAGCCAGTGTTGGTTGGTAACCTACCGCAGAAGGCATACGACCTAACAACGCTGATACTTCAGTACCGGCCAATGTATAACGGTAGATGTTATCAACGAAGAACAGTACGTCACGGCCTTCATCACGGAAAAATTCCGCCATAGTCAGACCAGTCAAGGCAACGCGCAGACGGTTACCAGGTGGCTCATTCATCTGACCGTAAACCAGTGATACTTTGTCGATAACGTTTGAATCTGTCATTTCATGATAGAAGTCGTTACCTTCACGAGTACGTTCACCTACACCCGCGAATACTGAGTAACCGCTGTGCTCGATCGCGATGTTACGAATCAGTTCCATCATGTTAACGGTTTTACCTACACCGGCACCACCGAACAGACCAACTTTACCACCTTTAGCGAATGGGCAAACCAGGTCGATAACTTTGATACCTGTTTCCAGCAATTCATTACTGGCTGCTAATTCGTCAAATGACGGTGCTTTACGATGGATACCCCAACGCTCTTCTTCACCGATGTCGCCTTTTTCGTCAATAGGGTTACCTAAGACGTCCATGATACGACCTAGTGTTTTTTTACCAACCGGTACGCTAATCGCTTTACCTGTGTTGGAAACTGCTAAATCACGCTTCAGACCATCTGTTGTACCCATGGCAATTGCGCGAACAACACCGTCACCTAGTTGTTGTTGAACTTCCAGCGTTAAGCCAGCTTCTTCAACCAGGAGGGCGTCATATACTTTAGGCAGGCTGTCACGTGGGAATTCCACGTCGACGACCGCGCCGATAATTTGAACAATCTTTCCAGAGCTCATCTCGCTTCCTCTTAATATCTTCTATATCAGTTATACCGCAGCGGCACCTGCAACAATCTCGGAGATCTCTTGCGTAATCGCAGCTTGTCGAGCTTTGTTGTAAACCAATTGCAAGTCATCAATAAGATCACCTGCATTGTCGCTCGCATTTTTCATTGCGATCATTCGAGAGGCTTGCTCACAGGCAATATTCTCGACAACACCTTGGTAAACTAATGATTCGATGTAACGAACGAGCAGGTCGTCAAGTACATCTTTTGCATCAGGTTCGTAAATGTAATCCCAGTGATGGGAAAGCTCTTCGCTCGGCTTCTCAGGCTTGGCCGGTAACAACCGTACAATTTTGTTGTCCTGAGTCATGGTGTTCACGAACTCATTGTATACAAAATACAGGCTGTCGATCTGGCCTTCGTTATAAGCATCCAGCATTACCTTAACAGTACCAATCAGCTCATGCGCTTGTGGCGCATCACCTAATTGCACTTTCTGACTGACAAGGTTGACGGGCAGTCTTTTAAAGAAAGTCGATGCTTTCTGGCCAATAGCACAGACATCAACTTCCATACCTGCATCCAACTTCGCTTTGATATCTTTCAAAACGGATTTAAACAGGTTGTTATTCAGACCGCCACATAGTCCGCGATCAGACGAAACCACAATATATCCAACACGCTTCGTTTCTGCACGGTCCTGTAAGTACGGATGTTTGTACTCTGGATGTGCAAACGCTAAATGCTGAATAACGTTGTAAATTTTGTCTGCATAGGGACGTGTCGCTGCCATGCGATCTTGAGCCTTACGCATTTTACTCGCAGCAACCATCTCCATCGCAGAAGTAATTTTCTGCGTATTTTTGATGCTGCCAATTTGAGTCCGTATCTCTTTACCGCTAGCCATGACTTATGCTCCGATTACCAGCTACCAGTTTTTTTAAAGCTCTCAATTGCAGTTTTCATTTGCGCTGCAATATCGTCATTAAAGTTACCGGTTTCGTTAATAGTTGCCATCAAGTCAGCTTGGTTTGAATGCATATTAGCTAATAAAGCAGCTTCGAAATCGCCAACTTTATTCACTTCAACGTCATCCAGGAAACCTTCGTTAGCTGCGAACAGCGATACCGCCATTTCAGCCACTGACAGAGGTTGATATTGTTTCTGTTTCATCAGTTCCGTAACACGTTGACCACGGTTGATTTGTGAACGTGTTGCTTCATCAAGATCAGATGCGAACTGAGCAAACGCTGCCAATTCACGATACTGAGCTAAGTCAAGACGGATACCGCCACCCAACTTCTTGATGATTTTAGTCTGAGCTGCACCACCAACACGAGATACCGACAGACCCGCGTTAATCGCAGGACGGATACCTGAGTTGAACAAGTCAGTTTCAAGGAAGATCTGACCGTCAGTGATCGAAATAACGTTAGTTGGTACGAACGCAGATACGTCACCCGCTTGTGTTTCGATGATAGGCAATGCAGTTAATGAACCTGTTTTACCTTTAACAGCACCGTTAGTTTCTTTTTCAACGTAGTCCGCGTTAACACGAGCAGCACGTTCTAACAGGCGTGAGTGAAGGTAGAAAACGTCACCAGGATAAGCTTCACGACCAGGTGGACGACGTAACAACAGAGATACCTGACGGTATGCCCATGCTTGTTTAGTTAAGTCATCATAAATAATCAGAGCATCTTCACCTTTATCACGGAAGTACTCACCCATCGAGCAACCAGCATAAGGTGCAATAAATTGCAGCGCAGCAGAGTCTGATGCAGAAGCAGCAACGATGATCGTGTGATCTAAGGCACCGTGTTCTTCTAATTTACGCACAACGTTAGCAATAGAAGACGCTTTTTGACCAACAGCCACGTAGATACATTTAACGCCTGTACCTTTTTGGTTGATGATGGTGTCGATAGCAATCGCTGTTTTACCAGTTTGACGGTCACCGATAATCAGCTCACGTTGGCCACGGCCGACTGGAATCATAGAGTCAACTGATTTCAAACCAGTTTGGATGGGTTGATCAACCGATTGACGAGCGATAACGCCAGGCGCTACTTTCTCAATTGGAGAAGAGCTTTCTGCGTTGATATCACCTTTACCATCAATTGGTTTACCTAGTGAGTCAACAACACGACCTAACAGTGCTTCGCCTGTTGGTACTTCAAGAATACGACCAGTACATTTAACTTTGTCGCCTTCTGAAATGTGTTGGTAAGCACCCAGAATAACGGCACCTACTGAGTCACGCTCAAGGTTAAGGGCCATACCAAACGTGTTACCTGGGAATTCAAGCATTTCCCCTGACATCACATCTGCTAAGCCATGAATACGAACGATACCGTCGGTAACACCGACTACGGTACCTTCTGTACGCGCTTCAGTGGCCCCTTCAAAGCTTTCGATACGCTTTTTGATCAGGTCACTGATTTCTGCTGAATTCAGTTGCATCTCTGTTTCCTCTATAAACGGGCCGCTTATGTAATAGCGTTGGCCAGTCTGTTCAGTTTACCCACGGCAGAACCGTCGATTACCATATCGCCTGCTCGAATAATTGCACCACCCAGTAAGCTTTCATCAATGGTCGTGTTTAATGTAATGTCACGGCCCAGACGTGCTTTCAGAGCGGCAGAAATTTTAGCGGCCTGCTCTTCCGTCAAAGGACGTGCCGAAATTACATCAGCAGTCATTAATTTTTCAGCTTCTTCACGTAATGCTTCGAAGAGAACGGTAATATCTGTCAGTAATAACAGACGGTTATTTTCTGCCAACAACAACAGAAAGTTGCGTGCATCGGCTGTCATTGCATCGCCAGCAATCTCTGCCAACAAATCAACAGCCTGCTCGTCACTTACTGCAGGGCTAGTGATAATGGATTGCATTTCTGGTTCTAAAACACATTGTGCTAAAACCGCAAGCAGGTCAGACCACGCCTTCAACTCGCCTTTTTCCTGCGCGATAGAAAATACCGCGTTGGCATAGGGACGAGCGATGGTTATTGCTTCTGCCATCCTAACATTCCTCTAGATTTGGCTAACCAATTCGTCAAGCAAATCGGTGTGTGCCTTTTCATCAATTTCACGGCCGACAATTTTACTGGCACCTGCCAGCGCAATACTGCCAACTTGTGACTTCAACTCGTCACGAGCACGGTTTGCTTCCTGTTCAATCTCAGCTTTCGCCGCTGTCAGGATTCGCTCACCTTCAACACGGGCATTGTCTTTTGACTCGTCCACAATTTGATTACCACGTTTAGTTGCTTGAGCAACGATTTCATTCGCTTGCTCTTTCGCTTCGTGGATCACTTGCTGTGCACGTTTTTCAGCCAACTCTTGCTCATGTCTACCACGCTCTGCAGCTGCCAGACCGTCAGCAATTTTCTTTTTACGCTCTTCAAGCGCTTGCATGATAGGTGGCCATACATACTTCATGCAGAAGGCAATGAAGATCGCAAAAGCGATCATCTGGCCTATGATGGTTGCATTGATATTCATGCCTGTACCTCTAATTTATCGCTAATGGGAAGTTATAAATCTTAACCAGCCACTGCGAACAGAACGTACATAGCCAAACCAACAGCAATCATAGGTACCGCGTCAACCAGACCAGCAACCAGGAAGAACTGTGTACGTAACATTGGAACTAATTCAGGTTGGCGAGCAGCAGCTTCTAAGAAACGACCACCTAATAAACCAACACCAATAGCCGCACCCAGTGCGCCCAAGCCGATCATTAAAGCACCAGCAATATAAACTAAACCCATATCCATTTTTTTCTCCTACAAAAAGTAAAGACTAAAAACAAAAAGTTAAAAACCCAACAAACATCAATGATGTTCTTGATGTGCCATATCCAGATAAACCGTTGTCAGCACCATAAAGATAAATGCCTGTAACGTGATAATCAGAATATGGAAAATCGCCCAGCCGATCTGTAACAGACCAGCAAAAGATCCCATCACAATACCTGCGCTATACATAGTCGCAATCAGGATGAATACCATTTCACCGGCATACATATTGCCGAACAGTCGTAAACCTAACGAGAATGGTTTTGACAATAATGTAACGGTTTCCAGAATCAAGTTAATTGGCAACGCCCATTTACCAAAAGGCTGGAAGGCTAATTCACCCAGGAAACCACCTGTACCCTTAATCTTAAAGCTGTAGAACAGCATTAAGGCAAACACTAACAACGCCATGCCTAATGTGGCATTTGGATCAGTTGAAGGTACGATTTTGAAGAACACATGATGCGGATCCGCACCAAACATTGCTGCAGCACCTTGAGCCACCGCCATTGGAATCAAATCAACAGGCAGTAAGTCCATTAAGTTCATCAGGAATATCCAGACGAAGATGGTCAGTGCAAGGGGAGCAACAAGGTTATTTTTACCACCGGAGAAAGACCCTCTCACAGTGTCATCGATGAAGTCGATAATCATTTCAGCAAAGTTTTGCATGCCGGTAGGGATACCAGCAGAAGCTTTTTTAGCAGCGCTGCGGAAGAACCACATCATCAGAGCGCCTAATAGGAGAGACATAAACATCGTATCGACGTTAATTGCCCAGAATCCCATTTTAGCGGCTTCTTCTGCTGAGGTAGCAAAACCCCAGTCGCCGTTCGGAGCCCAAACGCCAGGCTCAATTTGTACTTGTTTCTGACCAAACGTCAGATTTTGAAGGTGATGCTTGATGTATTCTGATGTAGTAATTGTTTCACTAGCCATGTCGGTTTCAAGCCCGGTTAGTATGTCCCATAAACAACATCATCTGTGTCGCTGTAAAGCCAAGCATCAACGCTACAATATTCATCTCTAACAAAATAATGCCAGTGGTAAACATTACAATCGTATTCAGCCAGCGTTCAGCTACACATCTGTATGCTCTACTTAAATTTCTCTCGGCATCTGCTCTTGCAGTCTCCACTGCTCGCAGGATATGCCAAATCATCAAGAGCGTATTGATGATTGCAATGATGCTGCCAAAACCAGCCGCAATTGCGCTCTCAAAACCACTTGACCAAGAGGCGAAAAGTACAACTAGTGCCCACATGGCAACCTGCCACCACACAACACGTTTGAGTGGTTGCAATCTAGTTAACTGTTCCATTTTTTCCACTTGGATTTAGTCTTTGCGTTAAGCAAATCATGGCATTATATAGACGTATACTTAGCCGGGTCAACGACAATTATCGACTTCAATACGATATTCACTACTCATGTCAGGATACAGAATCCTGACTATTGGAACTAAGTTCTCAATTTAGAACATCGGCTATCCTAGCTATATCTTAATCTGTACTCAGATTGATCCATTCTCTAGGCAACTTCCTGTGTTAGTCTCGTTGGTAAAGCCAGTCCTTTCGGGGACAGTTTAAATTTCTCACAATGTGCCAGATAAAGTTTTTTCAGTTCTTCTTCACCCATCAGATTGCCAGCTTCATCACGATAACTGATATTCCCAGCCACGGGCTCACCCTGCCATCTTTTTTCAATGGCTGTACGCTCACTTTGTGTTTTGAACCAAGTAATAAACTCATTGGCTTTTGCCAGTAAACGATAGCTTGATGCCCAGGCATTAACTGCCATCGTATAGTAATAAGGCTGTTCCGCAATATTGCCAGGAATAATTTCAATCTTGTTGTACCAGGGACTGGCCGGGTTTTTACTGGCCCAGTGATAAATTGGCAGATCGACGCCAAACGCATCTACAACACCATCAGCAAGACAGTGATGTATTCTGGACTGATCGGAATAAGCGATTAAATTCTCCAACATCACCTTTCCATTAGGTTTATTTTCATTACTGCTCCAACGCACTCCTCTATGCTCTAATAAATCGAATGCCGCCGGGTCATTAATGATGCCTAATACTTTACCGTCTAAGTCATTAACACCATTGATTCGCTTATCCCCTTTTCTTCTTGCTAACACCCAGTGAAGATAAGTATAGGCTTCTGAATAAGCCACATTGTCGTACTCGGCTGATGGCGGCAATGCACTAATAACAATATCTGCCGGCGGTTCACCAAACTTCTTACCTGCTGTGAGTAATTCGGTGCACATGTCCCACGGTGCTTCGATAAATTCGCACTCTACCCCGAGATAACTAGCAAATGCTTTAGCATAATCTATATCCAAGCCCTCAAGTGGTCCGCCTAATTTCTCGCGAAAAGATAAACCAACAAAATTGGGTTCAACAGCAACGCGTAATTTTCCACGGTTCAAAATATCATCCAGCTGATCGTGGGCGGCATCAGGCACCAGATACAATTTTTTTAAGGTATTATCAAAAGCCCCTATCGCTTTGTCGATATTGGCATTCTGAATATCGATCTCATCCAAACCAGAACTCATCTCTTCCACAACATCATTAATGATGCGGTTTTTACCCTTTATACGCTCCATGGAACCCGAGCTTAAATCCAGCGTTTCAAAAATGACGGCCGTGTTATTCATGACAAGTCGGAGTTGATCACTGATCGATTGGAATAGCTGCGTTAATTGTGCCGTAGCAGCTTGTATGACCTCGACGAAATTGTCGAGCCGTTGCTTATTGGTCTGGCTGATATTTTGTAATTCATCGTTGACCACTGTGAAATCAAGCTGTTTAGCTGCTTGCTGAGCCTGTTCCATGGTCACAGAAGCAAGTCGTCTTACTTCATCGGCCACAACCGCAAACCCCCTGCCATGTTCTCCCGCCCTGGCAGCTTCAATCGCTGCGTTTAAGGCTAGCAAATTAACGCCTTTTCCGATTTCTAAAATACCGTCTAACACGTCAGTAACATTATGAGATTTTTCGGCAAGCGTCTGACTGATCTGCTCCATCGCTTCACTAACCGAGGTGTTTACCTCTTTTACTTCAACATCAATTTGTGACTGTAAAGCACCTACCGTTGAATTTGAGCTGTTTAGATAATCATTTGCCATATTCAGTTCAGCATCGAGCTTGCTTGTTCGCTGACTGATTTCAGATAAAAAGTTGTCTTGTACTTCCAAAGCACGAAAAATCTGGCGTGATAATTGGGATGTTTGGGAGCTGACTAACTGCAAAGCTCGGTAGAACCGTTTTTCATCTTCACTAAAAGCCACCTCTTCAACAGGGACTTCCATCACTTGTGTATCATCCAGTGACTGTTTAGAAACAGGATTGCTAAGAATTCTTCTTAATAAACTCATTGGCTAAAATTCCAAATACATAGGCATATATTTGGTTTATGCAATAGCCAGTCCAATCTCTGGTTATATTTTCTAAACTTTGAAAATAGCTAATAACGATCAGTTAAACCATAAAAAGTAAGCGCACACTCACATTTAAGCCTCTACGATTCAATGGATTTATATATGAATCTTTTTTTGAGGATGAAGTTGTATTTAACAAGACTTATTGCTCGTCAACCGTGGTTAACGCACCACAGGAATGCAAAGTTTCATTTTTGTGCATTTATTCTGTAAATTCTGAAAACAAATCCATTATGCCCCAATCTGCTTCATCAGATTTTTTAACTCATCAATGTTGGCATAATCAAAGACAAGCTTACCTTTACCATTAGCTCGATGTTTTATGCTAATTCCTTTGCCTAACTTATTGACAATTCGCTTTTCTAGCTCTTCGATATCCGCTTGCACGACAGCTGGCTCAGCTTTTTTCTCTGGTGAAGGCTTTAGAATGCGTCTGATCAGCTGTTCTGTTTCTCTGACAGACAGTACCTTTTCCACAATTTGCTTAGCCGCTTCTGATTGAACAGTACCTTCAAGCCCTAGCAAGGCTCGGGCATGGCCCATCTCAATATCGCCATTTTCCAGCATACGTTTAACATCATCATTAAGATTACGTAATCGCAATAAATTAGTCACCGTAGCACGAGACTTACCAACCGCTTCAGCCGCCTGCTGATGGGTCATTTCAAACTCTTCACGTAAACGGAATAAGGCATTAGCTTCTTCCATCGGGTTGAGGTTTTCACGCTGAATATTTTCAATCAAGGCCATGGCAATGGCACTTCTGTCAGAAACGTCACGAATTAATACCGGTACTTCCACAAGCCCCGCCATTCTGGATGCTCGCCAACGGCGTTCACCAGCCACTATTTCATATTTACCTTCACCGATAGGGCGAACAACAATTGGCTGAACCAGTCCTTGGGCACGGATAGAGTCGGCCAGTTCTTCCAGAGACTCTTGAGACATATCAATACGTGGCTGATATTTGCCCGGCTGAATCATATCAAGAGGAAAATGTTGCAAACTATCATCTAGATTTGCGTTTTCTTCCTGATGAACATCCGCAAGCAAGGCATCTAGCCCTCGTCCCAAACCTCTTTTTTTACTCATTCTCTATCAACCTTGTCATTTAGCACTTTGCTTTTGTCGTCGCATAAATTCACTGGCTAGCGCCATGTAAGCAATCGACCCTCTAGAGGCCCGGTCATAATTCAATACAGGTAATCCATAACTCGGCGCTTCAGCTAACCTGACGTTTCTTGGAATAATCGAGTGAAAAACCTTTGCGTCAAAATGGCTAATCAATTGCCGAGAAACCTCATTGGCAAGATTATTCCGAGCATCAAACATGGTTCTTAATAATCCGGTGACTTCCAGATTGGGGTTGGCTCGCTGTTTTACCCGTTCAATCGTTTTCAGTAATGACGATAAACCTTCAAGTGCATAATATTCGCATTGAATCGGAATCAAAACACCCTGTGCTGCAACCAACGCATTGACGGTAAGCATACTCAATGAGGGCGGACAGTCAATCAGAATGTAATCATACTTATCACGTGTTGACTCAAGCGCAAGACGTAAACGATGCTCTCGCAGCTTAATCTCCAGTAACTCGACCTCAGCCGCCGTTAAATCAGCATTGGTTGGCATGACATCAAAGCCAATCTCATCGGGTCGAATAATGGCATCAACTGCCCGCGCCTCAGCCATGATCACTTCATAACTGCTGTTTTCTATCTGATTTTTATCCAGCCCGCATCCTGTTGTCGCATTTCCCTGCGGGTCAAGATCAATGAGCAAGACTTTTTTACCATAATCGGCCAGTGACGCTGCCAGATTAACTGTTGTGGTCGTTTTACCCACCCCCCCTTTCTGGTTGGTCACCGCAAAGATATCGCCCATACTTAGTCTTAATCCTTGATAAGTCTTACTAAATGTCTTTCACCATCACACTCAGGCACGTTTAAAGATATGACATCGTGCAAATGAAAGTCTGTAGATTCAAATGCTAATTCTTCTTCTGGGTAAGTGCCTTTCATCAGCACTAATTTGCCACCCTCCTCACAATGAGAACCGGCAAGCTGAATGATGTCATCAATACTGGCAAATGCCCGAGCCGTGATAATAGCAAATTTAGGTAAAGATACCTGTTCTACACGCCCATGCACAACCGTGACATTATCTAAGGCAAGTTCTGCTTTGACTTGTTGTAAAAAACGCGTTTTTTTTGAGTTACTATCAAGTAAGGTGACCCGCGTTTGCGGTTGGCAGATAGCAACGGGCACACCAGGTAAGCCTCCACCGGTACCTACATCTAATAATGATATTGATGTGATATAGGGCAATACTGAGAGACTATCGATAATATGACGGGCCATCATTTGCTCAGGCTCGCGAATGGATGTCAGGTTGTATACCTTGTTCCATTTATGTAACAACATCACGTAAGCGACAAGTTTCTGGCATTGTTCGTCGGCTAACGTTAGCCCAAGTAACTCACATCCACGCTTTAACTGGTTTAATAGACTTTGCTCAAGCATTAACTCGCTTCGCTCATTCCGCTACGCTTTAAATGCACTAATAATAGTGAGACGGCGGCGGGCGTCACACCTGAAATTCGTGCAGCCTGACCTAAATTTCCTGGCCTTGCCTGTTCTAGTTTCTCACGAACTTCATTAGACAAACCACGAACGTTTTTATAGTCCATATCCAGTGGCAATTCTGTGTTCTCATGGCGTTGCAAACGTTCGATCTCATTTTGCTGACGATCAATGTAACCCGAATATTTAGCCTGAATCACCACCTGCTCAGCCACATCATCAGCAATATCTTGCTCTTCACCCATCAAATCAAGCAGTCCTGCATAATCAACTTTCGGGCGTCGCAGTAATTCTTTTGCTGAAGCAACTTTATTCAGTTTCTCACCTAAGACTTGTTCAGCTCTTTCTTGATCCACTTTTTCCGGTACAAACTTGTAACTGTCCAGACGGGCATTTTCTTTGGCGACAGCATCCTGCTTCTCATTGAATACCGCCCAGCGCTCGTCATCTACCAACCCAAGTTGACGGGCAATTGGTGTCAGGCGAATATCCGCATTGTCTTCGCGAAGCATTAAACGATATTCAGCGCGGCTGGTGAACATGCGATATGGCTCGCGGGTGCCGGAGGTAATTAAATCATCAATAAGTACGCCCATATAGGCTTCATCACGACGCGGATACCACTGTTCTTCACCACGCGCTTGTAAACCCGCATTAAGACCAGCAATCAGACCTTGTGCTCCGGCTTCTTCATAACCCGTTGTACCGTTAATCTGACCAGCAAAAAATAATCCAGCCATGTGTTTGGTTTCTAACCAGGGATGCAGATCACGTGGATCAAAAAAGTCATACTCAATCGCATAACCTGGTCTGGTAATGTGCGCATTTTCCAAACCTTTCATGGAACGGACAATTTCATATTGCACATCAAACGGCAGGCTTGTTGATATGCCATTCGGATAGACTTCACCACATTCCAGACCTTCTGGCTCCAGGAAAATCTGATGGGACTGACGATCAGCAAAACGAACGACTTTATCTTCAATTGAAGGACAGTAACGTGGACCAATACCTTCAATTTCACCGCTATACATCGGGGAGCGGTCCAGATTATTTCTGATCACATCATGAGTTCGCTCATTGGTGTGTGTAATAAAGCACGAGATTTGGCGAGGATGATGCTCAGTTTTACCTAAGAAAGAAAAAACAGGGGTCGGTGTATCGCCCGGCTGTTCGGTCAGTTCTGAGAAATTAATACTGTTGATATCAATACGTGGAGGTGTGCCTGTTTTTAAGCGATCAACTCTAAAAGGTAAAGCACGCAGGCGTTGGGATAAAGCAATGGAAGCAGGATCTCCAGCGCGACCACCCTGATGATGTTGTAAGCCAATATGAATTAAACCGCCAAGGAAAGTCCCCACGGTTAACACAACGGCTTTAGCAGAGAAGCGTAAACCCGCTTGTGTCACGACACCAACAACTCGATCATTTTCCACAACAAGATCATCGACTGGTTGTTGGAATATATATAGGTTGGGTTGATTTTCCAGGTAAGCCCGCACTGCCGCTTTATAACGAATACGATCAGCCTGAGCACGTGTCGCTCTTACTGCTGGCCCCTTGCTGGAGTTCAATGTACGAAATTGAATACCCGCTCTGTCAGCGGCTTTTGCCATAATCCCGCCCATGGCATCAATTTCTTTGACCAGATGACCTTTACCAATGCCACCGATTGCTGGATTACAACTCATTTGCCCCAGTGTCTCGATGTTTTGCGTCAATAGTAGTGTCTTCACACCTTGACGTGCAGACGCTAAAGCCGCTTCAGTCCCGGCATGACCACCGCCAACAACGATGACCTCGTAATGATCCTGGAAACTCATATCACACCAACAATCTAAAAAATAAAGAGGGTAATTTTAACATGCTGTTAATAATGTTTGCCTATAATTCAAACGTTTATCTTACAAACCACTGAGGACATTATGGAAAAAAACCGTGGCATTAAGCGCTTACTCTTCGCTCTGGTCTACTCATGGCAAGGTCTCATCTCAGCCTTGAAACACGAAGAGGCCTTTCGTCAGGAGTTTTTTGCGTTTGTTTTTTTAACCGCTATCAGCTTTTATCTTGATGTCACAGCGGTCGAACGGTTACTGATGATTTCCAGTGTTGTTTTAGTGATGATCGTTGAAGTATTGAACTCGGCCATTGAAACTGTTGTTGATCGTGTCAGTACAGATAAACACAAATTATCTGGCCGAGCTAAAGACTATGGTTCTTTTGCTGTGTTAATGACCATCTTGATTGCTACTGCTACCTGGCTGACTATTTTGCTTTAGCACCCATTCTATAAGATGCCACCATTAATAAGATGCCAAACACAATCATCGGTAAACAGAGAATTTGGCCCATCGTTAACCAGTCAAACGCTAAATAGCCATACTGAGCATCAGGAATACGAACAAACTCGATGATAAAGCGGAAAAATCCATATCCCAGCAAGAACAAACCAGAAACCGCCGCTTTCGGTCTCGGTTTAGAAGAGAACCACCATAAAAGGATAAACAACAAGACACCTTCTAATGCCGCTTCATAAAGCTGTGAAGGATGTCTTGGTAATGGCCCTGCACCAGGGAATACCATGGCCCAGGGTACATCACTGACTTTTCCCCATAATTCACCATTAATAAAGTTACCAATGCGACCGAACATCAAACCGATCGGTACCATCGGTGCAATAAAATCACTGATCTCGAAAAAAGATTTCCCGGTTTTTCTACCAAACCACCAAAAGGCTGTCAGCACACCCAGTAAACCACCATGGAACGACATACCGCCCTGCCAGATTTTGAATAGGTTCAGTGGGTTTTCCAGGTTAGTCTGCAAGTCATAAAAAATGGCATAGCCTAAACGACCACCAATAATGACACCGACCGCACCATAAAAAAGTAAGTCTTCTAATTGTTGTCGGGTCCAGTCTGTTTTATTTACACGGTAAAGACCTAGCAACCACACAAACAAAAAACCAAATAGATACATCAACCCATACCAATGAATGTGCAGAGGGCCAATGCTTAAGGCGATAGGATCAATTTGGGGATACGTCATCTGTGTCACTCTATGTAAAGTACTGCAATCATACCAATTCAGTGCATATAACGCGAAAGATAAAATCTTATCTGCACCATTTTGGACAAAGCGTCAAATTTATCGCACCAAATTGATCACAATCATCCGGTTAATGCTATCCATTGACCATCTATATCTCTGTTTTATATAAAATTTGTAAAGTTGGCACATATTCTGCTCTTGTTGTTGTAGTCTGAATACAAAGTGTTGCAAAAGACCAACGCATGGATTCAAAAAAGACTAATAAACATTTTAAAACCGAGGAGTAACACCATAATGAAATTACGTACAATTTCGGCTCTTACACTAGCAGCGACATCATTATTTGCTGCATCATCAGCAATGGCTTGGGAAAGTGAAGACGGTCAGCACTCAACCAGTGCTAGCGTTACATTAACAACAGACTACATTTTCCGTGGTATTTCATTAACAGACGAAGATCCAGCTATCCAAGGTAGTTTTGATTACGCACACTCATCAGGTCTGTATGCTGGTACTTGGGCATCAAATATCAGTGACAGTGCTGATAGCAATATTGAAATTGACCTTTATGCTGGTTTCGCTAATGAGTTTGGTGACACTGGTATTGGCTACGATGTATCAGTTCGTCGTTACACTTATCCTGGTCAAAACAGTAATGACGAACTTGATTACACAGAATACTTAGGTTCTCTTTCATACAGCTACTTCACTGCAATGATTGGTTACACAAACAATATTCAAGGTGGTGATGGTAAAGATGCTGATGAAATCTACTACAACCTTGCGTTTGATTATGAACTTCCATACGGCTTCGGCTTAAATGCTGCAATTGGTTACACTGACTCTGATCGTAATGATTATGACAGCACTTTATCTGACAGCTACATGGACTACACAATCGGATTATCAAAATCATTTATTGGTCTTGACTGGTCTGTAGCTTATGTTGGTACAAACAGCGATGGTGAAGACTTTGAATTAGGTGATGGAACATCTGACGATCGCTTCGTAGCTAGCGTTAGCGCATCATTCTAAACTTCTCACAGCTACCCCCTCGATGTTGAGGGGGTAGATTTTCTACAGAAGGAAATACGCTTATGAAACAAGTTGTAGCAATTATTAAGCCCTTCAAGCTTGATGATGTCAGAGAGTCTCTCTCAGAAATCGGTGTACAAGGATTAACCGTTTCAGAGGTAAAAGGTTTTGGACGTCAAAAAGGCCACACCGAACTTTATCGTGGTGCTGAGTATGTCGTTGATTTCTTACCTAAGTTGAAATTGGAAATCGCCGTCGATGACGATATCGTCGAACAAGTGATTGAAGCCATTATCAAAGGCGCCAACACTGGCAAAATTGGTGACGGTAAAATCTTTGTTTATCCATTAGAGCAAGTGGTCCGTATTCGCACAGGCGAAACCGGTCCTGATGCACTGTAAGCTTGGGGAGAAAATAATATGGAAAATCAAATTTTCGAACTCCAATATGCCATGGATACCTTTTACTTCTTAGTAATGGGTGCTCTTGTCATGTGGATGGCCGCTGGATTCTCAATGTTAGAAGCCGGTCTGGTTCGCGCAAAAAATACGACTGAAATCTTAACCAAAAACGTGATGTTGTTTGCTATTGCCTGCACAGCTTATCTGGTTGTTGGTTATGACATCATGTACGGCGGCGGTATCTTCCTTGCTGGGATTGATGGCGGTGACACATTAGTTGCAGATGCCTTGGCATCTTCTGCTGAAAATGGTTTTGATGGTGGTTCTGTTTACTCAGCTGCTTCAGACTTTTTCTTCCAAGTTGTTTTCGTTGCAACTGCGATGTCTATCGTCTCTGGTGCGGTTGCTGAACGTATGAAGCTGTGGGCATTTGCTGGCTTTGCGATCGTCATGACTGCGTTTATCTACCCAATGGAAGGTTCTTGGACATGGGGTGGTAACGATGTCTTAGGTATGTACAACCTTGGTGACCTTGGTTTCTTAGACTTTGCCGGTTCAGGTATCGTGCATATGGCTGGTGCTGCTGCAGCTCTTGCAGGTGTATTGTTACTTGGTGCTCGTAAAGGCAAATACGGCCCTAACGGCGAAATTAACCCAATTCCAGGTGCTAACTTACCAATGGCAACATTAGGTACATTCATTTTATGGATGGGTTGGTTCGGCTTTAACGGTGGTTCAGTTTTAAAACTAGGTGATATTGCCAGTGCCAACTCTGTTGCCATGGTATTCCTGAATACCAATGCTGCTGCAGCTGGTGGTGTTATCGCTGCCCTTATTGTGGCTAAAATCATGTTCGGTAAAGCCGACTTAACTATGATTCTTAATGGTGCATTAGCAGGTCTTGTTGCTATCACTGCAGGTCCTGATACTCCATCACCATTAATGGCGACTATCATCGGTGCTATCGGCGGTATCATCGTTGTCTTCTCAATCGTCTTCTTAGACAAACTGAAAATCGACGATCCTGTTGGTGCGATCTCTGTTCACGGCACCGTTGGTCTGTGGGGTCTGTTAGCAGTGCCTTTAACAAACAGTGATGCTTCATTCTCTGGTCAGTTGATTGGTGCAGCAACTATCTTTGTCTGGGTATTTGTTACCAGCTTGATCGTCTGGGGTATCCTAAAAGCTGTGATGGGTCTGCGTGTCTCTGAAGAAGAAGAGTACGAAGGCGTTGACTACGTTGAATGTGGTATGGAAGCGTACCCTGAGTTTACTAACACTGGCAAATAAGCCACTTAGGCAAACTCAACAAATAAAAAGGGCAAGTATTCATTACTTGCCCTTTTTTATTTTTGCGATATCAATAATAGCTACTGATGGTACTTTTCACTTAATCGATGTACAGAATCAACGAGTCTTGCCATATTCTCTGGGTTCACCGATGGGTGAATACCATGACCAAGGTTAAATACATGGCCTGTTCCGTTACCATAAGCTTCAAGAATCGTACTCACTTCTTGTTCAACACGATCGGGTGATGCATATAAAACGCATGGGTCCATATTGCCTTGTAACGTCACCTTATCACCGACACGCTGTCTTGCTGAACGAATATCTGTTGTCCAATCCAGTCCTAATCCATTCACACCGGTCTCAGCCATCCATTCCAGCCATTGGCCACCACCTTTGGTAAACAGGGTCACAGGAACTTCTCGTCCTTCAGATTCTTTAATCAAACCATTAACGATTTTGTCCATATAAGCTAGTGAGAATGCTTTGTAATTCTCAGGACTTAATGTGCCGCCCCAGGTATCAAATAACATAATAGCTTGAGCACCCGCTTTAATTTGAGCGTTTAAATAGTCAATAACCGACTCAGCCAATACATTTAGTAAAGCATGCATTTGATCTGGTGCATCAAACATCATGCCTTTTACTTTTGCAAAGTCTTTACTGCTTCCACCTTCCACCATATAACACGCCAGAGTCCAAGGGCTGCCACTAAAACCGATAAGTGGTACTTTGCCATCGAGTTCTTTTCTGGTCAGACGTATCGCATCCATCACATAGCCAAGAGAATCTTCCATATCAGGTACTGCAAGATTAGCTATATCCTGTGCATTTTGAATTGTTTTAGAAAACTTTGGCCCTTCACCCGTGACAAAATGCAGTCCTAGACCCATCGCGTCAGGTACAGTTAAGATATCTGAAAAGATGATAGCGGCATCAAGGTCATAGCGTCTAAGTGGTTGTAAGGTAACTTCACAAGCCAATTCAGGGGTAGAACAAAGCGTCATAAAATTGCCCGCTTTTTGTCTGACTTCACGGTATTCAGGCAAATAACGACCCGCCTGACGCATGACCCAGACCGGGGTTTTGTCTACCGGTTGCTTTAGTAATGTCCTGAGATAACGATCGTTTTTTAGACTGCTCACAATTGACTCCTGAATAGCTGGACCTGTTTTTAAGAATGATAGATATAAAAAAGGCTTCATCATACAGGAAGCCCTATCCCTGTATGAAAAAGCCTTATTGTTTAATGATGTAGATCAGTGATTATACGTCTAAGAAATCCAGAATACCTTCTGCTGCCTGTCGACCTTCCCACACCGCAGTAACAACCAGATCAGATCCACGTACCATATCACCACCGGCAAAAATCTTTGGGTTAGTTGTTTGATACTTAATGGCTGCTTCAGCCGGTGCCACAACACGACCGCCATCATCAATCGAAATATTAAATTTCTCAAACCATGGTGCCGGGCTTGGACGGAAACCAAACGCAATAACAACGGCATCAGCAGGAATAATTTCTTCACTACCAGGCACGGGCTCAGGACGACGACGACCTCGTTCATCAGCTTCGCCTAAAGCTGTGGTCACCACTTTAACGCCCTCTACTTTTCCATTACCAACAATTTCTACCGGCTGACGATTCCATAAAAACTGAACGCCTTCTTCACGTGCATTGTTTACTTCTCGGCGTGAACCCGGCATATTTTCTTCGTCACGACGGTAGGCACAAGTCACACTGGCAGCATCTTGACGGATAGAGGTACGGTTACAGTCCATCGCTGTATCACCACCACCTAATACAACCACACGTTTGCCTTCCATTGATACATAGTCATCGGAAGGAAGACCTAACAGGTGCTTATTGTTCGCGACTAAGAAAGGCAGTGCTTCGTAAACGCCGGGCAAGTCTTCCCCTGGAAAACCGCCTTTCATGTAGGTATATGTTCCCATTCCCAGGAATACGGCATCGTATTCATCAATTAAGGATTGAAAATCAACATCTTTACCGACTTCTGTGTTTAAGCGGAATTCAACGCCCATGCCTTCGAGTACTTCACGGCGACGCTTCACAACTTGCTTTTCCAACTTAAACTCTGGAATACCAAAGGTCAGCAAACCACCGATTTCTGGGTAACGGTCAAACACAACGGGTTTGACACCATTACGTACCAGTACGTCAGCAGCTCCCAAACCAGCTGGGCCAGCACCGATGACGGCAACACGCTTACCAGTATCTGTCACATTAGACATATCTGGACGCCAGCCTTGCTCAAGCGCAGTATCGGTGATGTATTTTTCTACAGAACCGATAGTCACCGCACCAAAACCATCATTTAATGTACATGCACCTTCGCACAGACGGTCTTGCGGACATACCCTGCCACAGATCTCCGGCAAGGTGTTAGTCGCATGAGATAGCTCAGCAGCCTCTTCTAAATTGCCTTCACTAACCAATTTCAACCAGTTAGGAATATAGTTGTGAACAGGACATTTCCATTCACAGTAAGGATTACCACACTCTAAACAGCGGTCTGCTTGTTCTGCTGAAGAATCGGAGTCAAAACTGCCATAAATTTCGCCAAATTGTTTGATCCGAACATCAGCATCAAGCTTCTTTGGGTCAAAACGCCCCACATCTAAAAACTGAAATGTATTTTTTGCCATAATTATTATCTTAGTCTCTGGACTTATGCCGCTTTAGTAGCAAGTTTTAACAAGCCATCGATTGCTGCTGCTTTAGGTTTGACTAACCAGAATTCTTTAATGCGTTGTTCAAACGCATCCAGCAATTGATGTCCCCACACACTACCCGTTTCACGGACATGATCTTCAATCATACCTTTGAGATAGAGTGATAACTCTGACATTTCAGGGCTGTCGATTCTAACTAGCTCGACCAGTTCTTTGTTATAACGCTCAGCAAACGTATTATCACTATCTAATACAAATGCGAGACCACCTGTCATACCTGCACCAAAGTTCAGTCCTGTTTCGCCCAATACAGCGACAACACCGCCAGTCATGTACTCACAACCGTGGTCACCAACACCTTCTACTATGGCAGTGGCGCCTGAGTTACGAACAGCAAAACGCTCACCAGCACGACCCGCAGCATACAGGGTTCCACCTGTTGCACCATACAGACAGGTGTTACCAATGATGCTGGCTTCCTGTGTTTCAAACTCACTTTCAGGCGAAGGATAAATGACAATCTTACCGTCAGCCATCCCTTTACCAACGTAGTCATTGGCGTCACCTTCCAGATACATTTCAAGACCACCGGCGTTGAATACAGCGAAGCTTTGACCTGCAGAACCCGTCAATTTCAGACGAATAGGTTTATCGGCCATACCATAATTGCCATAAAGCTTGGCAATTTCACCCGATAAGCGCGCACCGATAGAACGGTTAACATTACGTACCTGGTAGCTAAACTCACCGCCTGTTTTATTAACAATGGTTTCTTTAATATCCGCCACCATTTGTTCAGCCAGTTCACCTTTATCATAAGGTTCATTTTTAGGCTCTAGACAGAACTGCGGTTTGTCAGCCGGTACACCTGCAGATGACAACAACGGAGCCAGATTCAGGCTATGTTGTTTGCTTGTCTCACCCGGTAATAACTCCAGTAAGTCAGTACGACCAATTAAGTCCTGTAAACTTACTACACCTAATTTAGCTAACCACTCTTGTGTTTCACGAGCAACAAACTGGAAGTAGTTCATTACCATTTGTGGTAAACCAATAAAGTGCTGTGTACGCAACTTCTCATTTTGAGTTGCAACACCCGTTGCACAGTTATTCAAGTGACAGATTCGTAAATATTTACAACCCAGAGCCACCATTGGTCCTGTACCAAAGCCAAAGCTTTCAGCACCTAAAATCGCCGCTTTAATCACATCGAGACCCGTTTTCAGACCACCGTCTGTTTGCAAACGGACTTTGTCACGAAGGTCATTAGCACGCAATGTCTGATGTGCTTCACTCAGACCTAATTCCCACGGTCCACCAGCATATTTCACTGAGGTCAGCGGGCTTGCGCCAGTACCACCGTCATAACCAGAAATAGTAATCAGGTCAGCATATGCCTTGGCCACACCAGCAGCGACTGTTCCCACACCCGCCTGTGATACAAGCTTCACAGAGACCAGTGCATCTGGATTGACCTGTTTTAAGTCAAAAATCAATTGCGCAAGATCTTCAATTGAATAAATATCATGATGCGGTGGCGGTGAAATCAATGTCACACCCGGCACTGAGTGACGTAATGTGGCAATCATTTGATTAACTTTACCACCCGGCAACTGTCCACCTTCACCAGGTTTAGCCCCTTGCGCTACTTTGATCTGCAGCACTTCTGCATTAACTAGGTAGTGAGGCGTTACACCAAAGCGGCCTGAAGCGATCTGTTTGATTTTTGAAACACGTTCATTGCCAAAACGATCCGGATCTTCACCACCCTCACCAGAGTTTGAACGGCCACCCAGTCTGTTCATTGCCACAGCAAGGGCTTCATGCGCTTCTGGAGATAATGCACCCAATGACATACCCGCACTATCAAATCGTTTCAGGATATTGCTGATATCTTCAACCTGATTCAATTCAAGTGGCTTGTCAGCCAGTTTGACCTTCATTAAGTCGCGTAACACCATTGGTGAACGATCATTAACCAGTTCGGCATAGGCTTTATAATCGTCGTAGTTACCACCTTGAACCGCTTTCTGTAAGGTCGCAATAACGTCTGGATTGTAGGCGTGATACTCACCACCATGGATAAACTTGAGCAAACCGCCCTGACCACGTTTTTTACGTTGATTCCAAGCCAGTTTTGCCAGTTTTTCATCGTCTGATTGAAGGTCAGCGAAAGTCGAACCACTGACGCGACTAGTGGTGGCTGTAAAGCATTTATCAACGATACTATCGTTTAAACCAACCACTTCAAACAACTGGGCGCCACGATAACTTGCAATCGTGGAAATACCCATTTTTGACGTAATTTTAAATAAGCCTTTATTAATACCCTTACGGTAACGGCGACACAATTCTGCACGATCCAAGTCTCTAATTTCATTGGTATGAATCATGTCGTTCAGGCAAGCGTAGGCAAGATATGGATAAATCGCCGTCGCACCATAACCTAATAAGGTACCGAAATGATGTGGATCACGTGCTGTTGCCGTTTCTACAATGACATTAGCGTCACAACGTAAACCAGCTTGAATCAGACGCTGATGCACTGCACCCGTTGCTAATAAAGCATGAATTGGCAATTTATCTTTGGCAATATCACGATCACTGAGCACAATCACCACTGTACCGTCAGCAACAGCTTTAATCGCTTTATCACAAAGCGCATCTATAGCGGCTTCAAGACCGACAGCAGGATCATAGTTCAAGGATAGGATGATTGACTCGTATTCAGCATTGTCTTTACCCATTGCCAATAACTGGCGGAACTGGCTCTCAGACAATACAGGTGAATCAACCACAACACGCTGTGCATGATCTTCACCTTCTTCAAACATATTGCGTTCTTCACCGAAACACGTTTCCAGTGACATCACAATATTTTCGCGAAGTGGATCGATCGGTGGATTGGTAACTTGCGCGAACTGTTGGCGGAAGTAGTCATAAACCGAACGGACTTGTTTGGATAAAACAGGGAACGGGGTATCGTCGCCCATTGAACCAATCGCTTCCTGGCCGACTTCACCTAAAACACGGATGACCTGATCGCGCTCTTCAAACGTGATATTGAATAACTTTTCATAAACCTGATATTCATCACCTTCAAGTGTTGGACCAGTTTCATCATCAGCCGCATCAGACAATCTTTGCAGATTATTTTCTAACCATTCACGGTATGGCTGAGCAGTTTTCAGCATGTTATCGATGTCTTCCGGCATCAATAACTCACCTGTTTGTGTATCAACAGCCAGCATTTGCCCAGGCTTCAAACGGCCTTTAGCAATAACATCTTCTGGTTCATATTTGTAAACACCGACTTCAGAAGCCAATGTGATATGACGATCTTTAGTGATGATGTAACGCGCTGGACGCAGGCCATTTCTATCCAAGGTACAGGCGGCATAACGACCGTCAGTAGTTACTACACCAGCAGGACCATCCCATGGCTCCATGTGCATAGAGTTGTAGTCATAAAATGCTTTTAAATCAGCATCCATGGTTGGATCATTTTGCCATGCAGGTGGAATGATCAAACGCATCGCACGAAATAGACTCACACCGCCCGCTAATAAAGCTTCCAGCATATTATCCATACTGGATGAGTCTGAGCCTGAAGTGCCAACTAATGGACGAATGTCATCCATATTTTCAATCAGAGAAGTGGCAAACTTGGCACCACGTGCCAGAGCCCAGTTACGGTTACCCTGAACCGTGTTGATTTCACCATTGTGAGCAAGGTAACGGAAAGGTTGAGCAAGTCGCCATTGCGGCCAGGTATTGGTTGAAAAACGTTGATGGAAAACAGCCACGGATGTTTCCATGCGTTTGTCATTCAAATCTTTATAAAATACCGGCAGGTACGACGGCATCACCAGACCTTTGTACGAGACAACATGCGAAGACAAAGTCGGGATATAGAAGTCGCTGTCATCGGTCACGGCTTTTTCAGCAAGACGACGAGCAATGTAGAGTTGACGCTCAAAATCAGCTTCAGACATGCCTTCGCCAGCATTTACAAAAACCTGACGCATCACCGGCAGTGACGTCAATGCTTGTTGGCCACAGGCTGATTCAGGATCTACTGGCACATCTCGCCAGCCAAGAACCTCTAATCCCTGCTTAGCTAAGTTCTGAGCAACAGCTTTTTGCGCAAATTCCGCTTTCGCTTCATCTTGCGAAAGAAAAACCATACCCACTGCATATAAAGCAGATAAGTTATAGCCGAGCTCTTCTGCAATGGCTTTGAAAAAGCTATCTGGCTTCTTCAGCAGTAAACCACAGCCATCCCCCGTTTTTCCGTCAGCACCAATAGCGCCGCGATGGGTAAGATTGCCTAAGGCTTCAATTGCTGTTTCGATTAACCAATGACTAGCTTTATCGTCCATCTGGGCGATTAGGCCAAAACCACAGTTATCACGTTCAAATTGCGGTCTATAGAGACCTTGATTCATTTCTGTTGGCTGACTCACGTCACGTACCTTCATATTAGTTAGCGCCGTCACTGCTCACCCGTCGGATAGCCCGGCGGTATTCGGAAATCATCTTCGAGGAGCGTTGACCAAATACGGCAGAAAGGATCATCTATTATAACGATGGATACCTTGCCATTCAATTATTACGATACCTTCCTTGGCAAAATATGAGCGTTAAATTTTCCTATTTTCAATAAAATAGCTAAAATGCACTGTTTTTGACGAGAACAACGGAACGATCATGGACAAACCCTTAATCGGTGTCGTCATGGGCAGCAACAGTGACTGGCCCGTTATGCAAAAAGCAGTTGAGCAACTAGAAGCATTTGGCATCAGCTATGAAGCCAAAGTTGTTTCGGCTCATCGCACGCCAGACTTATTGACGGAATACGCAGAAACGGCCCAACAGCGGGGACTTGCTTGCATTATAGCAGGTGCAGGTGGCGCAGCGCACTTACCTGGTATGCTTGCCGCTAGTACTATCGTTCCTGTTTTAGGTGTTCCAGTCCCATCCAAGTATCTTAAAGGTCAAGACTCACTGTTATCGATCGTACAGATGCCTAAAGGCGTTCCCGTCGCCACATTTGCGATTGGTGAAGCTGGCGCAGCTAACGCGGCATTGTTTGCTATCGCCCAACTCGCCGTGAATGATGCTCATCTGGCAGCGAAACTGGATGTGTTTCGCAAAAAACAACACCAAACCGTTGTTGAGATGACCCTACCCCCTCAATAGTACATGGATAAACAAAGCCTGTTGATTATTTTTTAATCAATCTCAAGTGCTAATTACCGATAATTAAATACAACGCTTATTTTCGACTCGCTAACATTAAAATGAGGTCAATGATGAATACACAGATTTTACCCGGTTCAACATTAGGTATGCTGGGTGGAGGTCAACTTGGCCGCATGTTTACCTCTGCTGCTCAAATCATGGGGTATAAGGTTGTGGTTCTCGATCCTGATCCACAAAGTCCAGCTGGTGTTATTGCTGATCAGCATATCTGTGCTGCTTACGATGATGAAAAAGCATTAGATGATATGGCAAAGCTGTGTGCTGCCATCACTACTGAATTTGAGAACATTCCTGCGCAGACATTAGCTTTTCTTGAGCAAAAAACTATAGTTCATCCATCATCCAAAGCCTTGGCTTCAACGCAAAACCGTAATGTTGAGAAAAACTTCATCGCCTCTCTCGGCATTCAAACAGCGCCTTTTTTCGCCATCCGTCAGCAACAAGATATCGCAGAAGCTGAAAAAGTCATTGGTTTTCCAGCTATCCTCAAAGTAGCGACCTTTGGTTACGATGGCAAAGGCCAAACCCCTTGCAAAACGGTTGAAGATGTTTATGCCGGATTTGAAGCATTAGGTGAAAAAGAGTGTGTTTTAGAACAACGAATTGATTTGGATAAAGAAATCTCCGTTGTTCTGGCCAGAAGTCAAACCGGCACCATTATTAATTTTCCAGTTGCAGAAAATGTCCATGTGAATGGTATTTTGCATACAACTACAGTCCCCACCTCCGTCGCTGCTGAACAAGCGCAAAAGGCCATTCAAATGGCTAATGATATTGCTAAAGGGCTAGGTTACGTAGGCACGATGGCTGTAGAGTTTTTTGTCAGTCAATCAGGCGAAATCATTGCTAATGAAATAGCACCCCGCCCTCATAATTCTGGTCATTACACACTTGATGCCTGCCACACATCACAATTTGAACAGCAAGTTCGTATGTTATGCGGCTTACCTGCCGGAGATTGTGACCTGATCACCCCGGTCGTTATGGTGAACTTATTAGGCGATGTATGGGGTAACAGTCAGCCTCACTGGGAAACCTTACTATCAGAAACAAATATCAAACTGCATTTATATGGTAAACAAGAAGCACGACCTGGTCGAAAAATGGGACACTTCAATGTTCTGGCTGAAACCGTTGATCAAGCGATGCAGCAAGCCGACACTTGTTTTGAAAATTTAAAAGCAGATTGATTTGACGACTAAACATAATCATATTTCCATCAGTTACTGTACACAGTGCCGCTGGTTACTGAGAGCCAGCTGGATGGCACAAGAACTGTTGACAACATTTGATGATGAAATCACTTCACTGACGTTGATTCCGGCCACAGGTGGCCTTTTCGAAGTGCGAGCGAATGATGAACTACTATGGTCGCGAAAAGAACAAGGTCGTTTTCCTGAGATTACAGAGTTAAAGCAACTGGTGCGTGATATCATCGCTCCTGACAGGTCTTTGGGCCATAGTGATAAGAAACCAAGCTCTGATAATCAATCTTAAGTCGAGGTGAAGACTATGCGTGCAGATAACACCTTTATGCACCTGCTTCTTAAAGCGGGCATTTCCATGCTGCTCACGCTTTTTTTGCTGGGCTGTGATAGTACAAATACACCAGCTCCACACTCACCCAAACAAAACGAAGCGACAGAATTAAGTAGTAAAAATATCAATGAATACGCCAATGAAATGGCCAACAGCTACATAAGCATTCAAGAGCAACTACTTAAACACTATCAGCAAGCAAAACAGTCCAACAATACTTATGACTTTATTCAGTACCGTAACCATAAATGGACACCTGAATATATGTCTATGAAGATAAGATACAGTCGGGATTTTAAACACAATAAAGCGTTTTTAGAAAAACAGCCAAGTGCCCCTTTGTTTGCTATCTATGAGAACCTGATTTACATCGGACTGGATCTGAAAAACGGGCTGCTGGAAAATGACGAGGCTCGCCAACAGAAAGCCTTAGAAGAAGCTGAAAAAGCCAAACAACACGTGATTAGCATCCAGCAACAACTTAAATAAGTTATCACCGGATGAGTGATTTAGCTTTCAACTTTCTCTGAATAATCACAGTCTTTCTGTGGACAGACTTTCTCTGTACCACGACTTTTAGTCGTTTTTAGTGTCAGAATTGGCCAGTTACATTTCGGGCAAGGTTCTTTCAGTGGCTCATTCCATAAAGCGTAGCCGCAATCAGGATACTCTGAACAAGAGTAAAAGACTTTTCCTCGACGTGATTTACGCGTCAGAATCTCGCCTTTATGGCATTGTGGGCATTCAACACCAGTGTTGGCCGGCTGTTCCAATGATTCGATATGTTTACACTTAGGATAACTGGAGCAACCAATGAATTTCCCATAACGTCCAGTTCGTATCCATAAATCAGAGTCACATTTTGGACATTTCCTGCCCTCAACCACCTCAGGTTCATTATTAGTAGTTTCTTCACCATCAATATTACGGGTGTAATCACATTCTGGGTAACCAGTACAACCAATAAAACGCCCACTCCGGCCAAGACGGCTGGAGAGTTTTTTACCGCATTTAGGACAGTCTTCATCTAGCAGTTCTTGTGTCACATCACTGCGTTGAACTTCTTTATCTTTGGTTTCGACTTGTTCTTTAAACGGTCCCCAGAACTTTCTTAGTAATGGCACCCACTCTTCTTCGCCTCTGGCCACCGCATCAAGTTCATCTTCCAACTCAGCGGTAAAGTTATAGTCGACATACTTAGTAAAGTGATCGACAAGAAACTTACCCACCACACGACCCACGTCAGTCGGATGAAAACGTTTATTGATAATTTCAACGTATTCACGCTGAACAAGTGTAGAAATAATGCTCGCGTATGTTGATGGTCGGCCAATATCGTGCTCTTCCAGACTTCTGACCAGGCTGGCTTCACTGTATCTTGGCGGTGGTTCGGTAAAGTGCTGCTCAGGCCTAATCGCTTTTAATTCAACAACTTGACCGACTTCCATCGGCGGCAGCAGTTTTTCGTCTTTGTCGCTGGCAGCAGAATCATCTTTATCTTCCAGATACACACTCATAAAGCCTGGATTGACTACCGTCGAACCATTTGCACGGAAAGTATTACCTTTACCACAAGCCAAATCGACAGCAACTGTATTCAGGGTAGCATGAATCATTTGACTCGCCATCGTACGTTGCCAGACAAGTGTATAAAGCTTTAACTGATCGGCAGAAAGATAGGCTTTCATATCTTCTGGCGTTCTAAGCACAGAAGTCGGACGTATCGCTTCATGCGCCTCTTGCGCGTTTTTTGATTTCGTTTTGTATTCTTGTGGTTTTGCAGGAACCATTTTCTGGCCGTATTTTTCTGCAATGAATCCACGTATTTCATCTAAAGCTTCTTGAGCCAAAGTGACAGAGTCAGTACGCATATAGGTGATTAAACCAACCGCGCCCTCTCCGGTATCTACACCCTCGTATAACTGTTGAGCAATGCTCATGGTACGCTGGGCACCAAAACCTAGTTTGCGTGATGCTTCTTGCTGTAATGTGGATGTGGTAAACGGTGCTGCAGGGTTACGTTTGCGTTGTTTTTTCTCAACATTGGAAACCAGCAACTTACCTTGTGCGGCTTTATCTAATGCCTTTACAACCTTTGCCGATTGCTTTTCATCCGTCACACTGAACTGACTGAGTTTCTCACCTTCGAAATAGGTCAGCTTGGCCTGGAAATCGTTTTTATCAGCACTCGCATCAGCTTCGATGCTCCAATACTCTTTCGCAACAAAAGCTTCTATTTCAAGCTCACGCTCAACGATCATTCTCAACGCTGGACTTTGTACCCTTCCTGCAGAAAGTCCGCGTCGAACCTTTTTCCAAAGCAGTGGAGACAGGGTAAAACCAACCAGATAATCCAAGGCGCGTCTGGCCTGCTGTGCATTAACAAGCGACATGGATAATTCACGAGGGTGGGCAACGGCGTCATTTACCGCTTGTTTGGTAATTTCGTGGAAAACGACACGGTGAGTCTCTTTGTCTTTCAAAGCGCCACGCTTTTTCAATAACTCATATAGATGCCAGGAAATGGCTTCCCCTTCTCTATCAGGGTCAGTCGCGAGATAAAGGGCATCAGCTTTTTTCATCGCTTTTACAATCGCATCGACGTGCTTGCTGTTACGGTCGATAACTTGGTATTTCATCTCAAAATCTTTGGCAGTATCAACCGCCCCTTCTTTTGGTAATAAATCACGCACATGACCATAAGAAGCTAAGACTTCGACATCTTTACCGAGATATTTTTTGATTGTTTTCGCCTTGGCTGGCGACTCAACGATGACTAGTTTTTTTCCCATTTTCCCCGATACCAAAAACCTACGCACATATAAACAAAGCCCGTTGAGACGGGCAATGTTGAAGTTTCTTATTCTATTTTTAGTCTAGTGAACGATGGCTTCCATGTCTTCAAAGACCAAGTCTTCCATCCAGGCAAAAGCGACTTCCCTTCCAGGCTGATAAAACAACACCATCAGCACAACCCACTTAAGCTGATCAAGGTCAATCTCTTCTGTATCCAGCGCCATCACTCGTTCGAGCACGATCTCCCGAGTTTCGACGTCTAAAACGCCCACTTGTTCCAGAAACAATAAATAACCTCGGCACTCCACATCCAACCGTTCCAGCTCATTGTCACTGAACACGCGCATTGTGGCGTGCCGTTTGAGAGGTTGATCAGCGGCCACGGTCATATTATCTAACCATTCCAGCGCTTTATGAATTTCTAATTCCTGAAAACCAACCTGCTCTAATTCAAGCTCTAACACTTCATTATCAGGTTTATTTCGTTCTTCCGTATCGATGTAGGTTTCAAATAGATATAACAACACATCAATGACATTTTCTTTCATCTGACTCTCTTTAATAAGCCTGGTTCAGGAACCCGTCCGAATATAACGGCTGCCGGGCAATGACTCAACCTCGCCCTCTAGCTCAAGTAATAACAGCATGGATGAAACAGCATCAGCCGTCAATCCAGTATTTTCTATCAGGCTGTCTATGGCAACTGGGTCAAATCCAAGATGATTAAGCAACACTTGGTAGTCACCGTCTTTTTCATGTGTGGATTCTGTTTTGTCTTTAGTGTCTTCATGTGGAGTCTTGATTCCTGCCAGCGCACCCAACTCTTCAATAATATCCTGCGCCGTCTCTACCAGCTTTGCCCCATCCCGGATCAACTGATGACAGCCTCTGGATAAAGGGTTATGAATCGAACCGGGAATAGCAAAAACCTCGCGTGACTGTTCAATTGCCATTCTGGCTGTGATCAGAGAACCACTTTTTAATGCAGCCTCAACCACCAGGGTTCCTAGCGATAATCCACTGATGATTCGGTTTCTTCTCGGGAATAGCTCTGGTCGTGGTGAAGTACCTAACGGAAACTCTGACACCATCGCACCGTTTTCTACAATATCGTAGGCTAGTTGACGATGCTGGGCAGGATAAACACGATCAAGACCTGTAGCAACAACCGCTATTGTTTTCCCCTTGCTCAGGGCGCCCTTATGTGCGGCAGCGTCGATCCCCATTGCAAGCCCACTCGTCACCACTAAACCGCCCTCAGCCAGGTAGTGAGCAAAGTCATACGCCGTATTTCTGCCTGACGGCGATGGGTTTCGGCTGCCCACAATCGCAAGCTGCCAGTCGTTTAATAATGAAACATCACCTTGAACATAGAGTAAACAAGGTGGATCGGTAATTTCTTTGAGCAAACTTGGATAGCGTTCATCTTCAATGGTCAGAATGTAACGGTTATCTTGTTCCAACCAGAGCAAATCTTGCTCAACTTGTTGCCAGTCGGGATGGCGTAACTTCTCTACCAGTTCATCATTGAAGCCAGTTATTTGGCCTGGGTTATTTAATATGTATTGCGGATTGCCATACTGTTGCAACAGTTTTTGATATGTTACCGGGCCAATCCCTGGCACTCGCTGTAGAGCAATCCAACAAGCTAATTCACTGTGCTTGTTAGCTATCATTCCGCTGAATAAGTCCTTTTATTGGGCGCTTTTCACTTTGTCATACACATGCATAGCACGGGTGGCTTTCATAACAATGGCATAACTGACTTTGTCGTATAGTTTGAATACCATAGCTTCACCAGCATGTTCATCAGGTAATGTCACCGTGTCCTTGCGATCAACTGACACTGAATCTTTTAACGTTTCCCCAGCTTGATAGACGGATAAAACATTTCCTGTTTGCAAGCCATCGCGCTTGCCTAAACTTAGAACAACTATCTGATATTGCCCTATTTGAGAAACACCATCAAAAACAGAAATGATACGTCCATCTAACGGCTTATCAGGGGCACGAGGAATGAAATTAAGATCAAAGTCGTCATCTTCGACTTTTAATAAGCGATCACCAATTTGAATTTCTCTGTTTGTGTAGGTCAAGCTGACTTTGGCCGGATCCCCCTGAGTCATTGTTTCAGCATCCCCCAGATAGATTGCTTCGTATCCTAATACTTCGCCAGTGTCAGGATCTTTATATGCTTTGCCACCCTTGAAAAGACTATATGTATTACTATCCGAGTCTGTGATACCCCTTACGTAAACATAATCGCCCGCGCCTGAGATAAGACGTTCATCGGCACTGGCAACAACATAAGGTGCATCATTGAGTACTTCATCGCCCACTACGCGAGGTTTGGATAAAAATGGGCCAATTGCCGATAGCGGAATAGTCAGGATGGGTTTATCTAAAATCGTTTCTCGAACCTCAGGCGACAGCTTCACACTGCGTTTGCCACGGTTAACCTCAATGACTGGTTTGCCATCACGATAACTCAGAGATAATTCATCACCAGGATAGATCAGGTGGGGATTTTCAATTTGCGGGTTTACATACCAAATATCAGGCCAGTGCCACGGATATTTTAAGAACATGCCTGAAATATCCCATAAGGTATCGCCTTTTTTAACCGTATATCGTTGTGGATGGTCTGGATTAAGCTCCACTTCTTTGGCCAGCAGAGGGTTACTCAGCAAAACAAAAATCAAACTAATCGCTATGCGCTTTATCATCGAACCATCCTCATGGACCTTAATCTTGCCCCAATCCTGTAATGGGCAACTTTAAATAGTGTGTTATATGCGGTATGACTAATCAAGTATTGCTACCAGCGTCAAACTTAATCATTTTTAGACAACAAGTAAACTCCGGCAAGTAATTTGAGACTCAGCGCTGAAACTAGTCATTGAGTCTAACTGTCGCATTCAGCACAAGGATACCGGGAAAAAACTCAAAAAAATGTTAACAGGCTCGGTTTATGACGCCATAGCTGGTTTGCTTAGGTTTTGATTCACCGTCACCAATGACTAATCGGGATCAAGCAAAATTCATTATATTTTCAATAAGGCGCTGGCAGACTACAATATAAGGTTTGTAAAAGCAGTAAATCATCCTGACAGGTATTACTCATGGCCATTTTAAATATTCTCCATTTCCCCGATCCACGGCTGCGCAAAAAAGCTGAGCCCATAGAGGAAGTGACTGATGACATCCGTCAACTTGCCGACGACATGCTAGAAACGATGTATGATGCGCCAGGAATAGGTCTTGCCGCCAATCAGGTGAATGTACAAAAACGCCTGATAGTTATCGATATTTCTGAAGACAAATCAGAACCACTCATCCTTATCAACCCAGAAATACTGGATAAGCAAGGTGAACGAGAATATGAAGAAGGCTGCTTATCCGTACCAGAGGCCTATGAAACCGTTGTGCGTGCTGACACAGTAACCATAAAAGCAGTGAACCGAGATGGTGAACCTTTTGAATTTTCTGCCGAAGGACTTCTGGCGACCTGTGTTCAACACGAAATTGATCACCTCGATGGTAAATTATTTGTTGATTATCTGAGTAACCTAAAACGCGAACGCATAAAAAAACGCTTAGAAAAACACCAAAAACAAAAACTATAAGGATCTTGGATGCGCATTATTTTCGCCGGTACTCCGGCTTTCGCCGCAGAAACACTGAAAGCTTTAATCAATACCGAGCATGAAATTTGCGCTGTTTATACTCAGCCGGATCGCCCCGCAGGTCGTGGACGTAAATTAACAGCCAGTCCTGTTAAACAACTCGCTCTCGAACATAATATTCCGGTAGAGCAGCCTGTTAACTTCAAAACCGATGACGCGATACAGACCCTAGCCGGCTACCAGGCGGATCTGATGATCGTTGTTGCTTATGGTTTATTGTTACCTCAAGTCGTTCTGGATACGCCCAAGCTTGGCTGCATCAATGTGCATGCCTCTCTACTTCCCCGCTGGCGTGGCGCAGCGCCTATCCAACGAGCTATCTTGGCCGGCGACAAAGAATCCGGTGTCTGCATCATGCAAATGGAAGCCGGCCTTGATACCGGCCCCGTTCTTTCTGAAGCGCGTTGTCCAATTACCGAAGAAGATACTGCCCAGGTACTTCATGATCGTCTCGCAATATTGGGCGCCACAACCTTAGTTGAAACTCTCAAGGATATTGAGCAACGCCAACGCAATGCCAAACCACAAAATGACGATCTGACAAGCTATGCCAGCAAATTAGATAAAAAAGAAGCCGATATTGACTGGCAACTTTCAGCTCAAGATATTCTTCGTAAAATCAATGCCTTTAACCCCTGGCCTGTAGCGCAGACGATCTGGCACGATGCTATTTTTCGTATATGGCGAGCACAATTAGTGAAAGAAGAAACACGGCAACCAGCAGGTCAAATTATTAAGGTCGATAAAGTCGGGATTGATGTTGCCACCGGCGACGGTGTTATTCGCATCACTGAGCTACAGTTACCCGGTAAACGTGCGATGTCTGTGCAGGATTTCCTTAATGCAAACACCATGAAAGTTGGCGATCATTTTGGCTAAGCCTAACCCCACTAAAGGTGCCCGAACGAATGCTGCACTCATTTTGAATGAAGTAGTCGTTCAGCAACGTTCTCTCAATACGGCCTTAGCTCAGTATTTGCCTCATGTTGATGAAAAAGATCGTGGTTTTTGTCAACAGCTTTGCTATAGCAGTTTGCGTCATTACCCGACTCTGCAATTTATCGTCCACCAGCTGATAAAAAAACCCTTTAAAGCTAAAGACAAAGATATTGAGCAACTATTAATACTCGGTATTTTACAGTTACGTTTTTTAAATACACCGGATCATGCCGCTATTTCTGAAACAGTGGATGCCAGTAAAAAACTGAAAAAAGTCTGGGCGGGTGGTTTATTAAATGCCTGCCTGAGAAACTATCTAAGACAACAAGAACAGATCGAACAGAAGCTGTTGGCAAATGACCCAGCTAATTACGGGCATCCAAGCTGGTTACTATCACAATACCAGCAAGACTGGCCTGAAAGCTGGCAAGATATTACCAACGCTAATAATAAACAGCCCCCGATGATGCTCCGGGTTAATCAGCAAAAAGTTTCACGTGAAGCATATCTTCAGCAGTTAAAGTCTGAACAGATTGCTGCCTCAATTATTGAAGCGACCGACCAGGGTATCTTGCTGGACCAACCTTGCGATGTATATAAACTACCGGGATTTGAAGAAGGTTGGGTTTCTGTGCAAGACGGCTCAGCCCAACTAGCCACAACGATTCTGGATATAAAGCCAGGACAGCGCGTGTTAGATGCCTGTGCTGCGCCCGGCGGTAAGACATGCCATATTCTTGAAACCTCTCCTGAAAATGACGTCACAGCTATCGATATATCATCTGATCGCTTACTGCAAATTCAACAAAATACGGATCGGCTTGGTTTACACGCCACATTAGTTGCTGCCGATGCCGCAGACACCAACCATTGGTGGAACGGACAAGCGTTTGACCGCATCCTTATCGATGCACCCTGCACGGGTAGTGGTGTCATTCGCCGCCATCCGGACATAAAACTACTACGTCATCCAGAAGATATCGATACTTTGGCCAGTAAACAACAGGCTTTATTAGATAATTTGTGGCCACTGCTGAAAGCCGATGGTTTAATGGTTTACACTACCTGCTCTGCCTTTAAAAAAGAAAATGAGCAGCAAATTGAAGCGTTTCTACAACGACATCCAGATGCTGAAGAAGTCAAACTCTCTTCGACACCAGCGACAGCTAGGCCTTTCGGTTACCAGAGACTGCCTGGTGATGATGTTATGGACGGTTTTTATTATGCCTGCCTTCGCCGTAAGTAAGCGTCTATTCCTGTCTCTTTTCTTATGGTTGTTTATTCAAACATCAGCCAATGCCACTGTTTTTAGCGTCAATAACCCGGTTGTTCATCCCATTGGTAATGCCTATGTGCTGACGGCTCAAATTAATTACCCATTAACGCCACGAGTGATTGAAGCCCTGCAAAATGGCGTACCCATTACCTTTTTGCAAGAGTTTCGGCTAATTGATGCTATGCCAATATTGGGCAGCTTCTGGCAATGGGAAACCACCTTATGGGAGAGCACTCTGAGCTATGAGCTTCGTTACCACGCATTATCAGAGCAATATATTGTGGAGTCACTCGATACTCATGAACAACAAAACTTCCCTAGTTTGAGTGGTGCTCTAAAAGCCTTGGGCGATATTAATGCGCTCTCGCTGCCACCAGAATATACCGAAGATACGGAAAATCTGATTCTGGAAATTCGCAGTGGATTGGATCTCAATGCCTTACCAACTCCAATGCGTCCTGGAGCCTTAATCTCTGACAAATGGCAACTCACCAGTCCATGGGTTCAAGCAGTATGGCTATAAGTCTTATCAAGCGACTTAGCTCAGGTACAGCACCATACTTCTCTCTCGCATTTTTACTGCTTGTTCTCGCCTATTTGCTAAGCGCAGCTACTCAAGATAGTTCACGGCTGAATGACCTCTTTCTGGTTATCTTTGGTATTGGTGTTGCCTGTCTATTATTACTGGTGGGCATTCTTGCTCGCAGCCTCTTTCGTTTATATCGCGACTTTAAAAAACATGAGGCGGGATCGCGGCTTACCGTCCGACTGGTTAGCCTGTTTGTTTTATTGATTTTAGTTGCGACATCGATTGTTTACGGCTTTTCGATCCACTTCCTGCATCGCGGTATTAACAGCTGGTTTGATGTCAAAGTAGAACAAGCACTGAATGATTCACTGGAGTTAAGCCGTACCGCTTTTGGTATCCGCATGCGAACCCTGCTGCGCCAAACCAGAATGATGGCTGGTGTTCTTAGTGAACTACCCGATAGCGAGCTATCACACAGCTTACGGGATTTAACGCAATTGAGTGGCGCACTGGAGCTTAGTATCTGGGCAAGAGATGGACAACCGATTGCGTCGAGTATTGAAAGTCCAACTATTATGGTACCGAACAGACCTAACGATACCATCATGCATCAGCTGCTTCAGGGTGAAGATTATATCGGCATGGACCCCTCAGAAAATGACAAGCTCCAACTGCGGGCCGCTGTCAGAATTCCACAAAAGTCTGTCTTAGCCGAAGAACGAATTCTCAATGTGTTGTTTCCGATCAATGATCATTTAAGTGATCTCGGTAAAACCGTGCAAGATGCTTACTCTGATTACAAAGAGTTAAGTTATCTCAGAAAACCTTTAATTACCGTGTTCACACTGACCTTAAGCCTGATTGTGTTTTTAACCATTCTGGTGTCTATCTGGTTTGCTATCTGGATATCCCGACGTATCGTCGAGCCGCTACAAGAACTAGCGCAAGGTACACAAGCGGTGGCTTCCGGTAACTACAATATGCAACTGACGGCCTCAGGCCACGATGAAATTGGCTTCCTGGTTCGCTCGTTTAACCAAATGACACAAAGGCTAACCCATGCCCGCAATGCGTCACAGCGTAGTCACCGTTTATTAGAACAACAAACAAGTTACCTGACCACTGTCCTTGGCAGCTTATCCAGTGGCGTGGTCACCGTGGATAAACGCCTTTATCTGCATACAGCCAATAATGCCAGCAGCAAAATTCTCGGTGTTAAACTCCAGCAACGTCTGGAAAGCCCTTTATCCAAGCTGGCTGAAATTAACAAAAATATGAAAACGTTCTGCGAAATGATTGAACGTTGCGCTGTCAAAGGTATTGCCTGGGAACAGCAAGTAGAACTACAAAAACAAAACGGCAACCAAACCTTAATTTGTCATGGTACCGAATTACCCAATAATAGTGGCTGGGTTATCGTTTTTGAAGACATCACTACACTGCTACAAGCACAGCGTAATGCCGCCTGGGGTGAAGTGGCACGGCGTCTGGCTCACGAAATAAAAAATCCTTTAACACCGATTCAGCTGTCAGCGGAACGTCTGCAACGAAAATACGCAGCGATTGTGCCCGAGGAGCAGGTCGAAGTCGTCGATAAACTCACCAATACCATCATTCAACAAGTTGAAGCGATGAAAGAAATGGTGAATGAATTCTCCGAGTATGCGCGCACGCCGGCATTACAATTACAGTCCTATGATATCGGTCAACTGATTCGTGAAGTACTGGCCATGTATCAGAGTAATCCGAATCATCAGTTCACGCTGTTAAACAGCCCGGAAAGTGTGGCGGTCAAAATTGATGTCAATCGTTTTCGGCAAGTCATGCATAATTTATTGAAAAACGCTATCGAAGCCTGTGAGGACGCTCAACTTCCTGTCGATATCGTTATCAGTTACCATCCACTTACTCACCAACAACGTCGTTGGCTTGAAATTTCTGTTCGGGATTACGGTCCTGGCATCCCCTTTTCTATTATTGATAAATTATTCGAACCCTACGCCACGACGAAACATAAAGGCACCGGGCTTGGCTTAGCTATCGTTAAAAAAATGATTGAAGAACATGGTGGTGATGTCTGGGCGGAAAATCTGGATCCAGAAGGAACGAGTATAATTATAAGATTGCCATTGGAGGAGTCTCCGTCGTGAGTAATGACAAACCCCTGATTCTTGTTGTTGATGATGAGCCGGATATTCGCGAGCTAATCAAAGACATTCTGGAAGACGAAAACTATGAAGTCAGAATTGCTGCTGATGGGCAGGAAGCACAACAAATTTTTAACGAACAACAGCCTGATCTGATTCTGCTCGATATCTGGATGCCGGATATCGATGGTATTAGTCTGTTAAAAGAATTCAAACAACAAAATAAAAATGTCACTATCGTGATGATGTCCGGCCATGGCACGATAGAAACCGCCGTAGAAGCAACGCGGCTGGGCGCCAGTGATTTCATTGAGAAACCGCTGTCGACGGCCAAACTTCTGCGCGGTGTTGAGCAAGCCCTCGAAAATAGAGCAAAACAAGCCAGCATACAAAAAGAACTGGCACAGATTCCTGTGGGTAAAAGTCAGCAGATAAAATTATTGCGTGAACAAGTTGAACGCGTTGCGAAACACGAAATGCCTATTCTGCTGGTAGGTGAGCCTGGGGTGGGCAAACATTGTTTTTCGCATTATTTACATAGCCTGGGTCAATTCTCAGGCGGTAAATTTATTGAATTAAGCCCAGAAAGCTTTCCATTAGATAGCCTGAAGATTACCTCATTAGCTAAAAATAACTGTTTGTATATCCATGACTTGGCCTTGCTGAGTGATGAAGCTCAGGCACTGTTATTACACCTGTTGGAGACTCATAAATTACAGCAGTGTCAGCTGATTTGCGCTACACAATACTCCTTACAAAAAGCCGTCGATAACGGTGACTTTCTGGAGAGCCTGTTGTATCAGCTCAATAGCATCACTCTGATAGTACCACCACTTCGTGATCATATTGAAGATATTCCAGAGCTTGTTCATCACTTTGTTGACGTACAAACCACGCGTTCCGGCTTGCCATACCGTCGTTTCACTGTTGCCGCACAAAACCGCCTCAGGAACCATGAATGGTCTGGCAATATTCTTGAATTGAAAAATGTCATCCAACGCTTATTAGTACTGGGGAATGGTGAAGATATTGATGTCGCAGATGTCGATCTTGCACTCGCCTCAGAAGCTGAAGCTATCGAAAATGGTGATGAAACTATTAACTTTGAATTACCTCTGCGTGAAGCCAGAGAACAATTCGAGCGCATTTACCTTTTACGTAAATTACAAGAAACAGACGGCAATGTAGGTAAAGCGGCTAAACTGGCTGGCATGGAAAGAACACATCTTTATCGAAAGCTTCGCTCTCTTGGTATAGACACCAAACAGATTTAGGAATCGACTATGAAAATTCTGATCCTCGGAGCCGGTCAAGTCGGCGCTTCTGTGGCGGCAACATTGGCTCGCGAAGACGATGATGTCACCCTTGTCGATACAGACAGCACTAACTTACTCAAACTTCAGGATCATTACGATATTCGTACGATTCAGGGACAAGCCTCTCATCCCGATGTGTTGGCTCGGGCTGGCGCTGAAGATGCTGACTTGATTCTGGCAGTGACTAACAGTGATGAAACCAATATGGTGGCCTGTCAGATTTGTCATACGCTCTACAACACGCCCACCAAAATTGCCCGTATTCGCTCAACAGGCTACCTGTCGACGCCACAATTATTTGATAAAGAAAACCCTCAGGCGATTGCCATTGATATGCTCATCAGTCCTGAGCAAATCGTCACTGAATATATCCAGCGACTTATCAGCCATCCTAATGCTTTGCAGGTATTGGATTTTGCTGAAGGTAAAGTGCAGCTGGTTGCTGTAAAAGCCTTTCATGGCGGTCTGTTGGTCGGGCATCCACTGCGTGATTTACGCAAACATATTCCGAAAACAGAAACCCGGGTTGCCGCTATTTTCCGTGATGGTCACCCTATCACGCCCACCGGTGATACCACTATTCAGGCCGATGATGAAGTTTTTTTCATCGCCGCCACCAAAGACATTCGTGCTGTCATGGGCGAACTGCGTCGTCTGGAAAAACCCTATAAGCGTATTATGCTGGCTGGCGGCGGTAATATCGGTGCCCGCCTGGCAAAAGCCTTAGAAAATGATTATCAAATCAAATTAATCGAAGCCAACCCCGATCGCGCTGAGTTCTTGTCAGAAGAGTTGAGCAACAGTATTGTGCTGTTAGGCGATGTCGCTAATGAAGAACTGTTACTCGAAGAAGAAATCGATAAAGTCGATCTGTTTTGTGCCTTAACCAATGATGACGAGGCCAATATTCTCTCTGCCATGCTGGCAAAACGACTTGGTGCCAGTAAGGTTTTATCGCTGATTAATCGGGCAGCCTATGTGGATTTGGTAGAAAGTGGCAGTATTGATATTGCCTTATCACCACAGCAGGCGACTATTGGTAGTCTACTTGCCCATATTCGTCGTGGCGATATTGTCGCCGTACACTCCCTACGCCGTGGTGCTGCTGAAGCATTGGAAGCGATTGCTCATGGTGATAGCAGTTCTTCTGTCGTTGTCGGTCGACGCATTGATGAAATCGACTTACCACCAGGTACAACGATTGGGGCGATTGTGCGGGGTGAAGAAGTGATTATTGCTAAAGATGAGACCATTATTGAATCTGAAGACCACGTTATTTTATTTTTAGTGAATAAACGTTACATAAAAGAGGTCGAACGTTTATTCCAGGTTGGCTTTACCTTCTTTTAGGAGTGCTATGGAGTCTTCATTACAAAACCATTTTCTGATTGCGATGCCTGCTCTGGCCGATTCATTTTTTTATCGTTCGGTCATTTATCTCTGCGAACATGATAAAAATGGTGCTATGGGCCTGATTATTAACCGACCGACCCGTGTCATGTTAGAAGAACTCTTATCTCACCTTCATATTGAGAACCCCTCCGAAAGCATAAAAAACACACCGGTTTTATTTGGGGGACCGGTGCAAAAAGGCCAGGGCATGGTGATACATGATCAGGCTCAGTCCCCCTGGAAATCGAGTCTGCAATTATCTGACGATGTTATCTTAACCACATCCACTGATATTCTTGAAGCCATTGGTACCGATGAAGGCCCATCTAATGCCCTGGTAACCCTGGGTTATGCCGGTTGGTCCGCAGGTCAGCTAGAAGAGGAACTCATGGAAAATAGCTGGCTAACTGTTCCAGCCAGTCATGAGTTATTATTTACCACACCAGCCGAACAGCGCTGGCAAGCAGCCGCTAAATCTATCGGCGTTGATATTAACCTGATGTCTAACTTTGCAGGCCACTCATGAGTGCAGCCAGGACCTTACTTGGTTTCGATTTCGGCATGAAAAATATCGGCATTGCCGTCGGTCAGGAATTAACGGCCACAGCTAACCCGCTGACCGCAATCAAGGCACGTGATGGTATTCCGGACTGGTCGCAAATAGAAAAACTGCTGAAAGAGTGGCAACCCGATCTGCTTATCGTCGGTCTTCCTCTGAATATGGATGGGACTGAACAAGAAATGACGGCCGCCGCTAAACGGTTTGGAAATCGACTGAATGGTCGATTTAATATTCCAGTGGAATGGCAAGATGAAAGACTGACAACATACGAAGCACTAGACCAAATGGGAATCCGCAGTAAAATGGACTCTCGTCAACGCAGTGACGTCGATCAGTTATCTGCACAACTCATACTTCAATCATGGCTGAACCAACAATGACCATCGCACTGACCCAAAATCAAGTTCAGAACCTGCTCAATGATATGGCAGCAGATATTCGCGAGAAATTCGCGGAAAAACAACCCTTACTCGTCGGTATTCATACCGGAGGCGTATGGGTAGCTAAAGCCTTACAGGATATTCTGGGTAAGGATTTTTTCGACGCGCCACTCGGCACCCTTAACATTGCCTATTATCGGGATGATTTCACCCGCATTGGCATGCACCCTCAGGTGACACCATCGGATTTGCCTTTTAGCGTAGATGGCCGTCATCTGATTCTGGTTGATGATGTGCTGCATAGTGGACGCACCACTCGTGCCGCTCTCAATGAGATTTTTGACTATGGCCGCCCAGCCAGCGTCACGCTGGTGGTTTTGGTTGACCGCAATGGGCGTGAACTGCCTATCCAGGCAGATATCATCGGAAAAACCGTTGAGGTCGCCAAAGGCCAACATATCAAACTCACTAATAGCTCAGGATTACAGTTGGAATATCGAAACAAAGGCAAGGCTGAATGAATAACAACCAATTGACGGAAAGCGGTCAGCTACGCCACTTCCTCACGATTGAAGGACTAAAAAAGCCACTACTGACGGAAATTATGGACCGGGCAGAGCAATTTTCGGGCATCACCAATCGTCAGGTAAAAAAAGTCCCCATCCTGCGGGGGAAAACCATCGTTAACCTGTTTTTTGAGAACAGTACTCGTACCCGTTCTACCTTTGAACTGGCCGCAAAACGTCTGTCTGCCGATGTCATGAATTTTAATATCAGCACCTCAGCCACTTCAAAAGGTGAAAGTCTGCTCGATACCTTGCACAACCTTGAGTCGATGCACACAGACATGTTTGTTGTCAGACACAATCAAAGCGGTGCCGCTGAATTTATTGCTCAACATGTCTCACCTCATGTCAGCGTCATTAATGCGGGTGATGGCTGTCATGCTCATCCAACACAAGCCATGCTGGATATGTTTACCATTCGTCGCCATAAAAAAAGCTTCCCTGATCTGCGGGTGGCGATCGTCGGTGATATTTTGCACTCACGGGTGGCGCGTTCACAGATTCAAGCGTTATCAACACTTGGCGTTGGTGAAATTCGTGTTATTGGTCCCAAAACCCTACTGCCTGCCGACTGCCAGACGCTCGGCGTGCATGTGTATCACGATATGGAAGCAGGCTTAGAAGATGTTGACGTGATTATTATGCTGCGTCTGCAGCTTGAACGTATGCAAGGGGCTTTAATCCCCAGCGCCAGAGAGTATTTCCACTGCTTTGGGCTAACAGACGACAAACTCAAACTCGCTAAACCAGATGCCATTGTAATGCACCCAGGCCCGATCAACCGAGGCGTCGAAATTGCCTCATCCGTGGCTGACGGCCCACAATCGGTCATATTAGAACAAGTCACTCATGGTATTGCTGTCAGAATGGCCGTGATGTCCATGGCTATGGGTGCACAATCAGAACAAAACGAGCTGCCAGCATGAAAATTCGTATAAAAAATGGCCGTGTTATCGATCCTGCAAGCCAGTTTGATGCCCGCCAGGATGTCTATATCAGCGATGGAAAAGTCATCGCTATCGGCGAGCAATTAGATGGCTTTGAGGCTGATAAAACCATTGACGCAACCGGTTTAATCGTTTGCCCCGGGTTAATTGATCTCAGTGTCAGATTACGTGAGCCGGGACAGGAACACACAGCCACTATCCTCACAGAAACCAAGGCAGCAGCCGCTGGTGGCATCACCACGGTCTGTGTACCGCCCGACACGGCACCGGTGATTGATAATCCCACCGTAGTTGAACTCATTGAGGATCGCGCTAAAAAATCCGGTCGCAGCATGGTATTGACCATGGGCGCAATGACGCAAAATTTGAACAGTGAATTATTAGCCGAGATGGCCAGACTAAAAGCCGCTGGTTGTGTCGGAATCAGTAATGGACTGTCTCCGATTAAAAATAGTGTCATCTTACAAAGAGCTATGGCTTATGCTGCCACACTCGATATGACGGTTTTTATCACGCCTGCCGATCCATGGTTACAAAGCCAGGGTTGTGTACATGACGGAGCGGTTAGCTCGCGACTCGGGTTAGGTGGCATTGCAGAAAGTGCTGAAACCATTGCTGTCAGTCGCGACCTGATCTTAATTGAACAAACCGGAGTGCGTGCTCACTTTCATAATTTATCCACAGCAAAAGCGGTCAAATTAATTCGTGATGCACAAAATAGAGGATTACCGGTAACCGCTGATGTCAGTGCCCATCATCTACATTTATCCGAGCATGACCTGGGTAATTACGATGCGTTGAGCCATGTATTGCCGCCATTTCGCAGTATCCGCGACCGAGAGCAACTGCAACAAGGTGTCCGTGATGGTGTTATTTCAGCGATATCTTCTCATCATCAACCACTTGATAAAGACGATAAATTAGGGCCCTTCGCAGAAACAAAACCTGGTATTTCTGGTCTTGAAACCTTATTACCATTAACAATGAAGTTAGTAGAAGATGACGAGGTTAATTTGCACACTGCTTTAGCTGCTCTAACCTGTAACCCGGCAGACATTCTGGGTATCGACTCTGGACAGCTTAAAGTGGGGGCTACTGCCGATATCTGCTTAATTGATCCTGATTCTGAATATGAATGCCAACCGTTAAACTTTGTCAGTGCCGGTAAAAATAGCCCCTTTGAAGGCTGGTTATTTAACCACCAGGTCAGCCATACTTTATTTCATGGTCGCTTAGTTCATGAACGAGATTAAGAGTTAAAGGAAACAAGATGAAATCAATAAAAATGGCTTTATGCTGCGCCACGTTAATTGCTGCATTTTTCATGATAACCGCCTGTAGCCCAGAAGTAGGCAGCGAAGACTGGTGCCAAATGATGAAAGATAAAGCCAAAGGCGACTGGACTGCCAACGAAGCCGCTGACTTCACTCGTTACTGTATTTTCCCAAGCAATGACAAATAAACTCTACGCGCTGGATTTTGATGGTGTTATCTGTGATAGCGCTATAGAGACTGGCATAGCAGGTTGGAAGGTTGCCCTGAAAGTATGGGCAGATATGCCAACTGAGATGCCTGATGATTTACTGGAAAAATTCCGGCAAGTGCGTCCAGTCATGGAAACGGGCTATGAGGCCGTGCTTATCATGCGACTGCTGTATGAAGGCATGTCTGCTGACACACTCATGTCTGCATTTCATCATCAGATTGAAGCGTTGATGATCCGCGATGATATGTTTGTCGATGAACTGAAAGAAGTCTTCGGTAAAACCCGCGATGAATGGATTAGGGACGACTTTGATAGCTGGATTGCTATGAATCCATTATTCGAAGGTATTGCTGAAAAACTTCGGACCATTCCAACGGATAATCTGGTCATTATCACTACAAAACAGGAACGCTTCGTTGATCATATTCTCAAAGCGAATCAGATTTCACTGCCAATAGCACAGGTTTATGGCCTGGACAGAAATATGAGCAAACAACAGGTCCTCAGCGATCTGCACGCCGAAAAACCGGATATGGAGATTGTTTTCATTGAGGATAGACTTCCAGCACTGATTAATGTCATCACTGAAGACGGTCTGGATGATATCAAGCTCTATCTGGCGAGTTGGGGCTACAACACCGCTTCAGATAAGGAAAGTGCAAATAATATAGACAGAATCTCTGTTATCCAGCTGTCTGATTTCGCGCAGCTTTGATCTTGCTTATCAAATACTGATGGACGACATCTAAATCGATTTTGCATAGATAGCCCATCGTTTATGCGGTATTAACACATATAGAAAAGTAAATATTATTGCATAGCCAGGTTTGGGAGGATTCGAGAGAAGCTCATCTCAGGATAGAAAAATAAGGTGGGGAAATTTAATAAAGGAATAATGGCGGAGCGGACGGGACTCGAACCCGCGACCCCCGGCGTGACAGGCCGGTATTCTAACCAACTGAACTACCGCTCCACTATCCTTCTTGGCAGACGAAAAAACGTCTGTTGGCCGAAGAAGCGAGAGAATATACAGCAATTTTTACAAAGGTGTTAGTGTTTCATGTAAAAATTTTTTCTCTCACCTTTAAATCGCTCTTAATCCTTTTTATCCCAGTACGCTTTTTTGGCTTTTTGAAGTTTTTCATAGCCAGCCAACAGTGCATTATGACGTTCAAAGCCATGCAGGCTCAGACCAGGTGTATGTAATTGATGGAAAACTGTTTTTGCATCAACAATAGCGATGCCATCTTGCACATTTTGCTCACCGTACATTAAGGCCAAATACTGCTGATAGTCTTTATATTCACGCTCATCATCCCACTTGATGTCCAGTAACGCTTTTAAGCAGCGATAGAAGCGTAATTGCGCCTCATCGCCTTGCCCCAGCGACAAACACCAGTCCACCCACTCCAATGCCTGCTCATCTTCCAAAGCTAGACACAGCATCAATTTGATTTCACCTAAGCGAATGCTTGACCACAAAGTGCCAGGATCAGGCGCTAAACCTATAAACTGAGCAACCGGTGTATGGTCGTTATAACCACCATCTTCCAAAGCAACTAATAACTCACGCCATTGTTCTTTGGTACGAAACTTCAGTGATAATAAGTCTTCGCGAAATAAGGCGCCTTCATTATTATTTTCCCAGAGCAATTCATCCACTGGATAGATATCCGACATCCCTGGCACCAGAATACGGCAAGCGTAGACATCCAGATGCTCATAGTCGGCAATATAGATATCAAACCCCATCTCATGAATGATATCGGTCAGATAAGTAAACTCATCGCGGGTAGGCGCATCGTGATCCCAGTCATAGAATTCGTAATCTGGCGCATCACGAAAAAAGTCATAGGAGACATAACCACTGGAATCTATAAAGTGCATTTCCAGGTTTTGTGGTGATGCCACCTCTTCCATGTCAAATGTCGGTGGATGGAACACATCCAGTTGGTCCAGACCTCTACCCTGAAGTAACTCAGTGACCGTTCTTTCTAAAGCCACTTCAAAGCTGGGATGGGCACCAAAAGAAGCAAACACAGAACCATCTTTCGGATTAATCAAGGTCACGTTCATCACAGGGAACTGACCACCTAGTGAGGCATCAGCCACTTTTAGGTGATAACCATGCCCCTCAAGCTCTTCTAATGCGGCTTTAATTTTAGGAAACCGGTCGATGACATACTGTGGCACTTCGGGTAAACAAATCCCTTCAGCGATGATATGGTTTTTGACATAACGCTCAAACACTTCAGATAAACCCTGAACACGAGCCTCATTCTGGGTATTGCCTGCAGACATACCATTGCTGACATAGATATTACCGATGATATTCACCGGGAAATAGAGGGTTTCGTAGTCACGCTGACGCACATACGGCACCGCACAGATGCCTCTTTCACCAGCACCGGAGTTAGTATCAAATAATTTCTCTGGTGTCAGTGTTCTTTCTGGATCAAAGTGATCCCATAAGCCTTCATCTAATAAACCTTCAGGCATCTCACCATCATTGGAAACAAACCAGCGCTCATTCGGATAATGCACAAAGGGTGCCTGGCTATGCTGCTCACCTAAATAAAAATCAGCAAAAAAGTAATTACAGCTGAGGCGCTCAAAATACTCACCCAAGGCACTGGCTAAACAGGCTTTAGCAGAGCTACCTTTACCATTGGTAAACATCAACGGACAGGTTTTATCCCGTATGTGTACAGAATAAACATGACTGACCGGATTCAGCCACGAGGCTTCTTCCACATCAAAACCAAATGCCTTTAGCTTTGCTTGCATGGTCGCAATACTGGTTTCCAGATCACGATCTTTACCCTTAATAAATGTTTGCTCAGTCATCATTTCTTCCAAAAAATAACCCCCTGCCCGGTACGAGCAGAGGGTTGATTGACATCATCAGCTGTTTCTTACATTTTTTCAGCGGCAGCAATGGCTTTTTTCACCAGACGTGCTGCTGCACCTTTTGCATCAGCCGCTTTGATTTGATCCAGATTGACAGGGTTACCCACAATAATGGCCCCCCCCATGCCAGCACCAAAGTGAGGCGTGCATTTGTAAACATAAATCCCTTCAACCGTGAAGGTGCGCTGATAGTTTTCACCCATTTGTGAATGCCATGCTTCAGCACCTTCTGGAATAAGACCTTCCAGAGATTGGGTGTCATGTGTTGGCATATTTTCCCAGGCGACTTTATCGCCAGGTTGAATTTGAATCACCAAAGGTTCGTACTTCAGACCGACCGCAGTCACGATATGTGTTTTTGCTTCGGCAGAGGCTTGTTCTTGTTCTGCAGGAGCCGCTTCTGCTTGGTCTTGTTCAACCGGCGCTGTCGCTTCTTCAGTCGTATCCGGTTCTGCTATCGCGCCTTCATCTACCACCGTTTCGGGTACAGCTTCATTCGCATCTTCCATATGCTCGGTAACTGTCTCATTCACCCCACCGACTTCATTTTGTGCCAGTGGCTGTGTTGATTCATCTTTAACTGAGGCTGGTGCAACAGCATCATCGGACTTATTAGATGAGACATTGGCGTAACGTTCTTTACTATCGTTAACAAACACTGTGGAGACAGCCGCCACAACAAAGATTGCTAGTAACGCAATCACAATAGCAATTAAAATCGATTTTTTCTTCATGATTCCTCCTGGATAAAAATTCATAGGTGAATGATAACATTCTCAACTAACGATTTAGTGTAGAGAAAACAATATTCTCATTAAAACTCTGTCATAATTGCATCTATAGAACTCGTCGTTACCTGAATTCATGGTAAACAATCAGTTCCATGTGTTAACAGACGTTCTGGCATTACCTCCGCTTTTACATCACTTTTTGTCGATGTAACAAAACCGTGACTGTTAACCTTATCCAACGACACACGCTGAATAATGCGAAGACGCTGTTTTCACTATAACGCTTTATATTGAGTAAATTATGACATTTTCCGAGTTAGGCCTCATTCTGCCACTGCAACGTGCCGTCACAGAATCAGGTTATACGACCCCTTCTCCAATTCAAGCCAAAGCCATTCCTGCAATCATGCAGGGTAATGATGTGATGGCTGCTGCCCAAACTGGCACAGGTAAAACTGCAGGGTTTACCTTACCACTTCTGCATAAACTGTCTGAAGGCAAACCAGCCCGCGCTAATCAGGCTCGTGCCCTTGTGTTAACACCGACGCGTGAACTCGCCGCCCAAGTCGAAGAAAGCATTAAAACTTACGGTAAATATTTACCCTTACGTTCAGCTGTGGTGTTTGGTGGCGTTAAAATAAACCCTCAAATGATGCAAATGCGCCGTGGCGTTGATGTATTAGTGGCCACACCTGGACGTCTTCTGGATCTTTACCAACAAAATGCGATTCGCTTTGATGAGTTGGAAGTCTTGGTGCTGGATGAGGCAGATCGTATGCTGGATATGGGGTTTATTCATGATATCCGCAAGATCATTAATATGTTGCCGCAAAACCGCCAGACCTTGCTCTTTTCGGCGACATTCTCTAATGAGATCCGCGAGCTGGCAAAACGTCTGGTAAAAAACCCAGTTGAGATTTCTGTTGCACCGGCGAATACCACCGCTAAGAAAGTGAAACAGTGGATCATTCCTGTTGATAAAAAACAAAAACCGGCGCTACTGAACCAACTCATTCAGGATAACAACTGGTATCAGGTGTTAGTGTTTTCGAAAACAAAACATGGCGCCAATAAATTAACGAAATATCTGGAAGATCACGGCCTGAAAGCTGCGGCCATTCACGGTAATAAAAGTCAGGGAGCAAGAACACGAGCGCTGGCTGATTTTAAGTCCAATACGATTCAGGTATTAGTTGCTACAGATATTGCCGCAAGAGGGTTAGATATTGATCAACTGCCTCATGTCATCAACGTTGATCTGCCCAATGTGGCTGCTGATTATGTTCACCGAATCGGCCGAACTGGCCGTGCTGGAGCCACTGGAGAAGCGATATCATTAGTCAGTGCTGATGAAATTGATCAACTCAAAGATATCGAAAAACTTATCGGTAATAAACTGGAACGAGAGTATGTGGATGGTTTTGAACCGACACATGATGTGCCTGATAGTTACAGCATTACTAAAAAAGCACCCTCTAACCGTAGTCCGGCAAAACGCCGTCCACCTAGAGCAAATGCTGACAATGCAACGCCAGCAAAACGACCTGCGCGTCGTCCGCCACGGGCCAAACCTGCCAATAGAACAAATAAAAAACCACGATAAGACTGATATATTCAGACGCAGAGTTAGCCAATACTATGCGTCTGCATAACTCCAACTATGTCAGAAAGTAGTGGATTCATAATAAGACTTTATCAACCATCTCAATTTGTCTGAATTAGCGTATTAGTAAAAAACCACTAATCAATGTAATCTTCGTATCACCATTCTTAACAAATATTTACATATCGGGGAACTAAGCTCTGACTTACCACCTAAGTTAGCGACGACTTGGTATAACGGAATAATATGAAGAATAGTTATTATTTAAAATCAATCTATCTATTTTTATTCGCCCTGTACGGATTTTTAACCATCACGACAGTCTATGCTGAAACTCCTGTATCAGTCATATCGCCAGAAAAATCGAAAGTAAGTGATAACTTAACTCTAAGTGGTACACTCACCGCAGAAAAACAAGCCATGCTTTCACCACGTGTTGATGGCTTGGTGTCGAGTGTTCTGGTTGATGCAGGAAGTAAAGTAAAAAAAGGCGAACTATTACTCGAGTTAGATCCTGCCTTGTCCAAACAAGTTTTGAATCAGGCCAAAGCCGCCACCGCTGAAGCACAAGCAGCTCGGAATGAGGCGCAGCGGCTTGTTGATGAAGCCAAAGGTTTACGTGAAAAAAACTATATCTCCGCCAGTGAAAATGCCAGCCGATTATCCAATCTAAAACTGACCGAAGCAGCACTTATGGCCGCAAAAGCGGCTGAAGCATCAGCACTGGAAGAATTGACTCGACATCGCTTACCAGCCCCTTTTTCAGGCGTTATCAGCGCTAAACTTACCGAAGTGGGTGAATGGGTAAACCGGGGTACAACCGTACTAGAACTGGTGGCAACCAATAAAGTCCGGCTTGATGTCAAAGTACCACAGGAACGTTTTTCAGAAATTAACCGGCAAAATACCGTGGAAGTCATTCCTGATGTTTTTCCTGATAAGCGTTTTAAAGGGACCATAAATGCCATTGTTCCGGTCAGCGACCCACAAGCGAGAGCCTTTTTAGTACGAATTCTTATCGATACAGGCGACATCAGCTTACTACCGGGTACCTCAGCAAAAGCCATTATTGGCTTGAATGACAATCAACAGAACCAACAGCGAACCATTATCCCCAGAGATGCATTACTTTTACACCCTGACGGTGGTTACAGTGTCTTTGTAGTAAAAGATGGCATTGCCAAACGCCATAAAGTCAGCATCGGCAATCAAAGCAGTCAGGGCGTGACCATTTTATCTGGTATCACACTAGACGACAGGGTTGTCACACGCGGTAACGAAGTTCTGCGTGATGGGCAAAACGTTACCATCGTTGACTCAGAACAATAGTCAGGTCTAGTTATGCTTGAAGCCCCCATCAGAAACGGAAAGCTACTTACGGTTATCGTTCTTATCATTATGGTACTGGGCATTGCCGCAGCAAAACGTATTCCAGTCCAGATGATTCCTGATCTCGATGTGCAAACCATCAGCGTGGTTACCGGCTGGCCAGGAGCAACACCACAGGATATTGAAAAAGAAATCCTCATCGAACAAGAACGCTATCTGCGCAGTGTGCCGAATCTGGCTAGAATGGAATCACTGGCAGATACTGGCCAGGCTACAATCGAGCTGGAATTTCCGTTTGGGGTTGATGTGAATGAAACTCTTATCGAAGTTTCTAACGCACTCAGTCAGGTCTCCAATTACCCAGAAAATGTCGATCAACCGCGGCTATATAGCAGTTCTTTCTCAGAAAATGCCTTTATGTATTTTGCTGTTACCCCGCTGCCCGGAAATCCACTGAGCCTTGATATGGATATGGTCACTGATTTCATCGATGATGATGTCAGACCTCGTATGGAAAGGGTTCCTGGAGTATCTGAAGTTCAACTTCGTGGTGGTGCTGAAAGACAAATACAAATCCATATAGATCCCGCCAAACTCGCACAACGAGGTCTGTCCTTAACTGATGTCAGAGACGCCATTCGTGAACGTAACAGAGATACCTCAGCCGGCGATCTTGACGATGGTAAGCGCCGTTACTTTATCCGGACCGTAGGACGTTTCAAAGATGTTGAAAGCCTTCGAGAATTGACTCTGGCTCATCGCAATAATGCGGATATCAAACTCAAAGACGTGGCAGAAGTCAGGCTGGATCACTATGAAGTGCGAGGTTTATCGATAGTCAATGATGAAGCGGCACTGACCATGGCCGTTAAGCGAGAAACAGGCTCAAATGTCATTGATATCAAACAGGCCATGCTGAAAGAAATTGATGAAATCCGCCAGGATCAACTTCATCCTAACGGTTTAACTATTTCCCTGATAGGTGATGACGTTCGTTATGTTCAAGCCTCTGTAGAAAAAGTCACGCAGAACCTGGCTCTGGGCGCCATTCTTGCGACACTTATTCTGTATTTATTTTTACGTTCGGGCAGAGCCACCGTTATCGGCCTACTCGGCATGCCGGTATGTACGATTGCCGCCTTTATCGGTTTACTCGCCTTTGATCGCACGATCAATGTGATCTCTCTGGCAGGGATTGCTTTTGCCATAGGTATGACCGTGGATAACACCATTGTGGTCTTGGAAAGTATTGAACAGGCACGTCGACGTGGATTAGATCGGATTCAAGCGGCCATTACTGGCGTAAAAGAAGTCTGGACTGCGGTACTGGCTTCCAGTATGACCACGGTATTAGTGTTTGCTCCGGTGTTATTTGTTGATGAAGAAGCGGGTCAACTTTATTCAGATATTGCGATTGCGATATCTACAGCTATTTTAGCCTCTATGCTATTTGCTGTTGCCGTGGTACCGGCTGCCTGTGCCCGGGTTGGGTTTGGTGATGATCGAGATCATGGCGATGATTTAAAACATCCTGGCCCGATTTTAAAAATGGTCAGCTGGCTCAATACCTCACCTTTAAAACGCTTACTTTCCATTGTGATTATTTTTACCAGCACCATGGGCGCTGGCTGGTATCTGCTACCACCAGCTGAGTATTTACCGGAAGGTGAAGAACCCAAAGCCTTCAGTATGATGATTGCCCCTCCCGGCTATAACATACCTGAGATGCGTTTATTGGCAGATGATATCCGCCAGCATTTAAGCGAAGCCTTGCATGCCGATCCACAAAAGTTTGATAACGGTGAACACCGCTTACCTGCACTGAAATATTATTTTCAGCGGATTAATCCAGGCTCAATATGGATTCTGAGTGAACCTGTTCGTCCAAAAGATTTACAGGCGATGATGGATGCACTCACGTCGATGTTTAAAGAATATCCGGGAATGCGTGGTTTCTCGAACCGGGGTTCGATTATTTCCAGCAATCAGGGAGGCACACGCGCTGTTAATCTCGATATTTCCGGCGCCGATCAGGAAAGTCTCTACAGCACGGCTGAATATGCAATGAGACGTGCTGAAAAGCTGTTTGGCAATCCGCAGATCGAGTCTGAACCTTCAGCACTGTCTCTCGATCAACCCTTAGTTGAAATTCGTCCGAACTGGGATCGACTAGCCGAGATTGATATGTCTGCAGATGATTTTGGTTACACGGTAGCAGCGCTGAGTGATGGCGCTTATGTCGATGAGTTTTTTATGAATGATGACAAAATTGATATGTTCATCTTTAGCACCGCCGGACAAAACCAAACCCTGTCGTCACTGGCTAATGTGCCTATCATGACGCCACAAGGTACGGTTTTACCCTTAAATGCGCTGGCGAATATTGTTGATACGGTAGACAGTGATCAATTACGACGTGTGAATGGTCGTCGTACCGTCACCTTACTGATTATTCCGCCACGAGAAATTGCACTGGAAACCGCGGTGAACCAGGTTCGCACCCAAATGCTGCCAAATATGCAGGCTGAGGGGGAAGTGGCTAAAGGGGTTTCTATCAGCATTTCGGGCGCCGCTGATCAGTTAGATGCTACCCGTGAATCCTTATCAGGCAACCTTGTCATTGCGTTAATTCTTATTTATTTGCTGCTGGTCGCTATCTTTAGTCACTGGTGGTATCCACTACTCATTCTTGCGACCGTGCCCTTAGGTATTGCTGGAGGTATTGTCGGCTTAGCGGCAGTCAATGCCGCCGGGCCATTACTCAACCTGTTTGGTCTTCCAGCGATTATTCAACCATTCGATATGATTACCATGCTTGGTTTTGTCATTTTGCTGGGTACTGTCGTCAACAACCCTATTCTGATTGTTGAACAGGCGCGAAGAAATTTAGAAGATAAAGCAGTATCTGTGCGTGATGCGGTCAATCAGGCGGTTGCCACTCGCTTGCGTCCAATCTTGATGTCTACCGCCACTACCGTGTTTGGTCTGGCACCTTTGGTCTTTATTCCAGGTGCAGGGACGGAGCTTTATCGCGGCGTCGGTATCGTCGTGCTGGTTGGCATTTTATGTTCAATGATCGTCACGCTGACCTTTTTACCCAGCTTGTTAATCACTGTTTTAAACTGGGCTGAACGCTTCTCCGTTAAGAAAACAGAGATTAATGAAGCAACGACGAGAATGTAACTAACACCACTTGTTCTATTTGAATTTATCTCAATGGTTTGCTGACCAGATAATGTGGACCGATGCCGGAAATCATAAACTCCTCGGAAGCCAGCGTATAAGCTGATCGGCGATAAAAACCGATTGCCGTACTTCTGGCATTGGCCCAGATGAGGGTTGCTCTCTGGGATTTCGCATATCGCTCCGCAGCCGTCAGTAAGGCGCTTCCAACACCTCTGCCTCGGTAATCCGGTGCAGTTGCCATCGCTCTGATTTGATAGCTATTGCTCTGCTTCAATAAAGGATTATCGTTGAGATAAACCGATACTATTCCAACGATATTCTCGGTTTGATCCACGGCAGCAAAATGTCTTGTGGTGACAGCATCATCGCCCTCAAAGACACATTCAGAAAGCGGTTTACCTGTGCGCAAAACCTGACTTCTTAAAGCATGTGTTTGCTGTGAAGCTATTTCTCTAATTTCCATATTTCTCAACGACAACGGCAATAGGATGATGACTATCAAAAATAAACTTAATAAAGGCATCCATTAAACGGCGTGATTATACCTTTTCAACACCAGAGTGAAGCCAAGTGACCAGAACAGCCAAAGCTAAATTATGCTGAAAAAAACACCTCTCTTCTCTGATAACAAGAGAGGCGGATAATTCAAAAGTCGATGCTGGTTGAGATGGTAAATGTGCGTGGTGCGCCGTAAGCCATGCCGCTCCAGGTATCCACACCTGACCAGTAGTCACGATCAAAGACATTATGGATACCGGCACGAACGGTCACGTCTTTACCTGCCACCAACAGATCATAACGAGCACCCAGGTCGAGTCGGGTCCAGCTGGGGATTTTCTGAGTATTGGCCTGATTAACATATTGTTCACCGGTGTAAATCAAATTTGCCGTCCAGGTTAAAGCTGGCAGCATGGGCATATCCCATTCAGCACTAATATTGGCCTGACGTTCAGCGACACCAACAGGGGTATTACCTTGGGTTGCCGGGTTATTGGTTTTATTTAATTCTGCATCCAGTAACATCAAACCACCTAATAGCCGAACATCTGGGGTTAATTGTCCAAAAACATTCATTTCGATGCCGCGGTTGCGTTGTTCACCTGACACAGATGAGATATTGTTCACCGTCTGATAGCTGGGCTTTTCGATCTGGAACAAACTCACTGTTGATGTGAACTCACCAAAATCAATCTTAGCACCCACTTCATATTGCTTGGTTTTATAGGGTTCAAACACTTCCCCCGCATTGGCTGAACTATCGGGCGCAATATCGCCTTTACTCAAGCCCTCACTGCGATTGGCGTAAAACGATACATTTTCCCAGGGTTTAATGACTACACCCACCATCGGTGTTAATGCACTTTCATTGTAGTGTGTGGTGACGGCACCAGTACTGGCATTAAAACTGTCTGATTCCACCTGTTGTCTTCTGACACCAATGGTCAGTTGCACTCTGTCATCCAACGCAGACAAGGTATCCGCTAAAGCTATCCCTGTTAATCTACTCTCACTGACTCTGGGTGCATTATGCGGATTAGCGACCACAATCTCTGCCTGATCGGTCGGTGAATAGAGATTATTTAAATAGGATGAACTGGCATTGATCGTCGCTTTTTCGAGCTGATCGCGATACTCCGTTAATTGCACAGTCATATTGTGATTTATCGCACCCGTATCAAACCAGCCTCTCAAGCCAGTGCTGACGGTATATCTATCCACATTAAAATCGGCATTACTTGGTGTTACGGTGACATCACCCGATGCATTGGTAATGCTGGGATAACCAAATAACCGGGATACACGGGTTTTACCACCGCCGATATCTGCAAAAAAAGTTAATTGGTCATGGATATCGTATTCCGCTTTGAGCAGTAATGACTTGTCATCTACCTTCGACCATTCCCAATCCTGAGTAATATTATGTTCACCATCCGGCGCTGACGGCACATCAACACCATTGGCTAACCATAAATGGCGTAAGGGGGCATCCAGATCTTCTTTTTGATGAATAAGATCGGCTGTCATTCTCAGTTTTTCGCCCTGATAATCCAAAGCTAATGCCCATGACTCGACTTCGCGTGATTGATTTTCACGCTCGGTATGACCATCACTGACCGTACCGTTAAATCTAACCCCAAATTGATCGTCATCACCAAAACGTCGACTCAGATCAAGATGGCCTTTTAATTGGCTGTCGGAAGCATAAGATGCGGTCAACCGCGTTAAATCCTCATCCAGAGCGCGCTTGGGAACGATATTGATACTGCCACCCACACTACTATCTGGTGACATTCCATAGATCATCGATGCCGGGCCTTTTATGACTTCAATTCTGTCCACATAATCTGCCAACACCCGGTAATTAGACGCCACACCATAGACACCATCAAAGGCGATATCCCCTGAGTTACCTTCATTCATAGCAAAACCACGAATACGGAAAGAATCCAGCATGCCACCACTCACATGTGCTGTTCTGACGGAAGGATCAGTTGATACCACATCGGCTATGGTTTCGGCCTGAGTATTGTCGATAAAATCACTGGTAAAGTTGGTCATATTAAACGGCGTGTCCATCACATCACGGTTACCCAAGATACCGACACGACCTTGTTTGGCGATCTGTCCCCCAGCATATTTTTCAGTTTGTAAGGACTTTTTTACTTTTTCAGCGTTTATATCTATAGCGCTTAAAACAACCTTATCCTCTGACACCGCTTTAATAACAAAGCCTGTACCGGTATCTTCCGCCCGCAGCTTATGTCCATCTAATAACATCTCTAAAGCGTTCTGCGGCGTATAAAAACCTTTAATCGCTTTTGCTGATTTGTTTTTCACCAGATCAGTATTGACCACGATGGATATCTCTGTCTGGCTAGCAAGTTGGTTGAGACTAGTTGATAAAAGACCCGCCTTAATATCAATTGGCTTTTTCTGACTCTCTGCCGCCGTCACAACGGAAAGCCAGCTTAATAAAAACACAAAAAGGCTATAGCGAAACCCGGCTGTTGAAAAAAAACGATAAATAAACATGAGACTCCCTTATTTCATTTGTCTTATCTACTCTGACGAATGACATAAAGAAATCACCACCTTTAACTTCATTTATGTTTTTGGGACGACAGTAATAGCCGTCCACCAAGGACTGATATGGGTGACTTTTAGCGGGAATGAGTCTGCTAATAAGGCTAATGCCGACTGCGGATTATCGAGTGGCAACACGGCCGAGACATGGTAATTCTCTAACTGCTGAGCATCAAAATAGAAATAGCCCTTATGGAAACGGTTCAGAATAGTAAGCACCTCATTTAACGGCATACCATCCACCATCAACTGGTGTTTATTCCACATCAGACTGACATCAGCAACACTAAAATCAGAAACCTTACCCAAATGTTCAGCATAAACACGAATCTGCTGGCCCGGCTGAAGGGGCTTAACATCGCAGCCTTGTCGCTGACATGTGGCTGCTACAGTGGATTCGATGACTTTCAGTAAGGTGTAATCGCTACGTTTATCCACACTAAACTCTGTACCCAAAGCCGTGAGACTACCGTGTTCTGTTTTGACGACAAACGGTCTTTGTCGATTTTTACTTACCTTGACCCGTATTTCTCCCTTTAATAAATGAATGGTTCGCTGGCTATGATTAAAATCCACATTAATAGCACTATCACTGCTGAGCATAATTACTGAGTTATCTGCCAGGGTGTAGGATTGCCAATCACCGACGGATGTTTGTTTATCAGCCATCATCAGCGTGACTTTATCTGGTAGCCAAACAAACATTGGGATAAAAATAACCATTAATAATACAAATGTTTTTGCTAAGGTCTGCCAGGAATGCTGATGATATGCTTTGCTGGTTGAGACTGATAATGCAGCCTTTGATGCAGACCGGGGAAACTGTTGGATGTCACCTAAAAGGGTTTGTAACTTATCCACCGCCTCATCATGCTGAGGATCCTGATTTCTCCAGTCAAGGAAGGCTTGTTTTTGTGCTGTTGATGGTGGATTTTCTTCATCTGACATCAACACAACCCACTCTGCCGCTTGGGTGACAATGCTTTCTGAATCTGTCACTTCAGGTGATGAACTCGTGACCATTAAAATGTTTCTGTTTCAAACGCCTGCTGACAGGCGACTAAACTCTGAATCAAATACTTCTGCACCATGGTGGTGGATACACCCAGTTTTTTACCAATGGCAGACTGGGTTAAACCATCAATATGCCTGAGAATAAAAGCCTGTCTGACGTGGCTAGGTAAGGTTTCCAGCGCCTCAGAAATTGTACTAAGTGCATTAATGACCAGATAAACATCTTCTGTTGATGGTATTGGCTCTGCATCATCCAGGCTAAGTTTTAACTCTTCTAAATAGGCTTGTTCTAATAAAAAGCGGCGACGTTTATCAATCAATAAGCGCTTGGCAAGCGTCAACAACCAGGGACGAGGTTCTCTGATTTGAGTTAAGTCATTTTGTTTGCTGATGACATTCACAAAGGTGTCATGGGTGAGATCGCTGGCGTTTTGCGAACAGCCTAATTTTTTACTTAACCAGCCCGTCAACCAATAGTGATGATTTTCATACAAAGACGCAATAAAACTGTTTTTATAGCTCGGCTGATCAAAAACAATCTGTTTATTACTCGACATATATTAAACGGCTGAACCATATATAGATATTAATGATAACTATTATCATTTAAAAACTATCCCTTATGCAACCTTTTGTTTTTAATAAAAACCGTTATCTGAGTTAATATGAAGCGATTATTGCATTGAGTAAGATATGAATTATGTGTAGAAGCAAGCGGATGATCTACATTGAATAGATAAAATAACCAGAGATAATGATAAATAATGAAAGAGACAGGAAAGATTAACTATCTTGAAATTCCATCGTCGGATTTAGATAAGACCAAAGCTTTTTTCAGTCATGCATTTGGCTGGAAATTTATTGATTATGGTCCGGACTATATCGCCATTGAAGACGCCGGCATTGATGGTGGATTTTATCGATCACCACTGGTCGCGACACCAGAGTCAGGTAGTGTATTGATAGTGCTCTATAGCAACGCTCTGGAGGAAACACTAAAAGACGTAAACGCCGCTGGTGGTCAGATTGTCAAAGACATTTTCGCTTTTCCGGGAGGAAGACGTTTTCACTTCACCGATCTCACTGGTAATGAATATGCCGTATGGTCTGAATAAACGATAACCTCCGACAAACTTATGATTCATCACGCCTTTTCAGATAACTGCCAAACTGAAATATCAAAAAACCAATCAACGATAACACGATAGCAATTTCATACCTTCTGTAAGCCACGGAAAGACCTATCGCACCCGTTAACCAAATACCGGCCGCGTTAGCGGTACCCATCGCTCTGCCAGATTCTTTCACAATGGCACCACCACCTATAAACCCCATACCGGTAATCACGCCATACATGACCCGCGCTTCAGCATCACTTCCCTGATAAACATCCATCGCTACCAACATAAACGCACAGCAGGCAATAGACACCAAGGGATAGGTTCTTAACCCGGCACCGCCGGTATCTACATATTCACGGTTAAACGCAATAGGCAGTGCGAGCATAAACGCGATACCTATCTGATATAAATTAAACCAAACCTGATCAAAATTAATATCGGGCATAAAAACATCTCTTAAAGGCAGAATGTCACCATGCCATTAGCCGGCCATCTATTTCAATGATTTTTGTTTCACAAAGATCAGATCATCTGTATCGAAACCCGACGCTTTAGCTCTATTAATAAAGCGTTGCTTCACCTCTTCAGACACATCCGGAGTCCGTGACAGTAACCACAGATAATTGTGATTAGGACCAGAAACAAAGGCGTAACGGTAATCATCTTCTAATTCAAATACCACATAACTTCCATAAAAAGGCCCAAAAAAAGAGACTTTAAGATGTCCGGTATGTGGACCTTCGACAAAATAAGCTTTGCCTTCGGCCTGTTTCCACTCCTTATCCTCTTCCGAGTAACCGCGGTTGATCACTTTAACGCCACCATCCCCTTTTAAAGAGTATTGCGCTGTAACATTACTTAAACCACGTTCAAAGCGATGATCAAGTCTGGCTACTTCGTACCAGTTGCCGAGATAGCGGTTTAAAACAAAGTTATCTACAGGTGTGACGCCTTTGGGTGTGCCTGTACAGGCTACGACGCTCATAACTAACAAACAAAGCATGCCGATTAGCCGCATATATCACCGTCCTCTCATTATTTTTATGGCTGAAGCAATATGTGTACGACACGAATTGACGCTATTGTTTCCCTTAAAGAAGAAATAAGCTGATGGATCCTAAAAGGCAGTGATTGCTTTCACACCAATATAGATGGCACTAAATAAACCAATCCAAAAAACCAATGAACGATAGGTATCCATATCGAGAATATAAAATAAGGGATGAAAAATTCTACTAAGTAAAAATAAGCCAGCTGGATAACTAAAATCAGCTAGATTAAGTCCAGAGGCATATGCCAGTAAACTCATAGCAGAAAACAGAGTCAGTGACTCCCAGGCATTATGCTGAGCAGCCATAACACGTGCGCCCAAGCCGGTCATGTGTGCTTGCTGTGATCTCGGATAATGATTATCAAACTTGCCAAACTGCCTGTAACGGCAATATCCACCTAACATCGCCAGTAACATCGGCAAAATAGCCACGATAAATAAGACCCATAAAATAAACGGCATACATCTACTCGCTTTGTTTAGAAAATACGGTGTTTAATGCGTTTAATAACGCCTGTTGAAAACGTTCAGGTTCCTGAATCTGTGGCGAATGACCTAAATCATTAAACAATATCAAATGTGACTCAGGAATCGCTTTTGCCGTTTTTCTGGCTAATACGGGGTAGTTGCCCAATTGTTTTTTGATATCGTCTGGCACAAAGGCTTTACCGATAGCAGTATTGTCTTTCTCACCAATAAATAGCCATGTCGGCACTGAGAGCTGATCAAATTCATGTACGACGGGCTGCGTTAAAATCATGTCGTAATGAATAGCAGATAACCAGGCTGAGTCTTCCTTATCCGCCCTATACTGTATCATTAGCATATCGACCCACTTCTGATAATCATCACGCCATTGACCCGCGTAGTATGTTTTTTGTTGATAGGCTCTGGCGCGCTTTGTTGTTAGTGTCAGTTGGTTTTTATACCAGTCTTTAATCGACACATATGGCACACCTTTAGCTAACCAATCTTCCAGACCGATTGGATTAACTAAAAATAAAGCATCAACATTATCCGGATACAGCAAAGCATAACGTGTTGCCAGCATTCCCCCCATTGAGTGGCCGACAATGACAGCTTTTTCAATACCCAGTTTATTTAATAAATTCCAGCTATTGGTAGCCAATTGATGAAAGCTGTATTGATAATCAATCGGTTTTGAAGATTTACAAAACCCTATCTGATCCATCGCTATAACCCGATAACCAGCTGCCGCTAACGCTTTAATTGTCTCCCCCCAGGTGGCAGCACAGAAGTTTTTGCCATGGAACAATACAATCGTTTTCCCATTGGCTTTAGCTGTCGGTTTTACATCCATATAAGCCATGTCCAACTGCTTTTTCTGGCTGGAGAGAGGCATAAACTGTACCGGATATGGGTAGTCAAAATTCTCTAATCTAAAGCCCGTTTTATTATTTGCTGAGACAAAAGAACTGATCAGTAACAGCGTAACAATAAAACTAACTGCACGGCATATCTTCATCATGACTATCTATTTACCTGCTTCTTTGTTGTTTTGGCTTGTGATCATTAACATTAATGATATTTAGCCGCTGTGATAAAGATATTAAATGACTCACACCAAATCACGACGGCCTGGTAATCTGCCGGATTAATACCTTCTGGTATATCAAGCATAAAGCCATTAAAGGTTCTGACATCACCTATATTTAACATCTTATCTTTATTCGCTAAAAAGTCTGTTTTATTCTCAACAAACACGGGTGATAAATACAATTTGTAATCAGGGCCTGGAGAAATCTGCCCATCAAACGCTATTTTATTAGCATTAATATATAGCGTACCACTACCGTAATGTAGGGCATCACTTCCCTCAAGATCGCGCTCAAACTGACCAGTAAATAATGCTGATGTCGCAACTTGACCAATCTCCGTCATGGACGGTTTATCCGGTTGTGTCAGTATGGGTAAAGCATAAATACCTAAGGCAAAACCAAGAACCAACATCATTCCATGCGTTATCAGTAATAATAGCTTTTTCATGGGTTACCCCCCCCTTGACCACGTTACTGTTGTGCAGAAAGCGCTTTTATCTGTCGTTTATTGTTATCTATTTCCTGCTGAAGGCTTTTAAGCTGCTGTACATGCTGCTTAACTATCCCACGCATATTTTTCAATAATGCCGGGTCACGAGTGGCGATCATCCCATTTCCTACATCATAGGTTTGATTCTGCAACTCGTCATATCTTGCTTTGTTTTCTTTTTCCAACGCGATTTTTTGCTTTTGCAATGCCCTGTTTTCTTGCTTGAGCATATTTATCTGGTAAATACGTGAATTTTCGTTATATGCAGCGGTTAGCTTGTTTTGTTGTTCAATATCTTGTTTCGAAGGTTGGTGAAGTTTGGTTTCGACTTTTTCAGACTGAGCATTACAGGGCTTATCCTGATAATGAACTTGTCCATTATCATGACATTTATAAATGTCTGCCTGAACTGCTAATCCAAAACAAAGACTGATTAATAATAAAAGTCGTGACATCCATTGCTCCTAAAATCCCTTTTATAGCGATAACGCTTACTTATGATAGGAAACCACCCTTTCCACTTCATTTTTTGAGCCAAGAAAGACCGGGACACGCTGATGGATAGTTTCTGGTTGCAGGTCCATAATACGCTGTGTGCCCGTGCTGCTGACACCACCCGCTTGCTCAATGATAAAACTCATCGGATTAGCTTCGTACATCAGGCGTAACTTTCCTCCCTGCTGTGCAATCCGACTATCAAGTGGATACATAAAAATGCCACCGCGTGTCAAAATGCGATAGACCTCCGCCACCATTGAAGCATTCCAACGCATATTGAAATTCTTTTCACGCACACCATCAACACCCTGAACACATTCATCAATATAACGTTTAACAGGCGATTGCCAATAGCGCTGGTTCGACATATTAATGGCAAACTCGGCGGTATCCTCAGGAATCTGCATATTGGGATGCGTCAAAATAAACTCGCCGACCTCTCTATCTAAGGTAAAACCATTCACTCCAAAGCCCGTGGTAAGAATCAGCATCGTGCTCGGACCATACACACAAAATCCAGCGCAAACTTGCTCTGTGCCTTTTTGCAAAAAATGTTCGTGGCTTGGTTTTTTGATATCTTCAGGACAGCGTAATACCGAAAAGATGGTACCCACACTCAGATTGATATCGACATTACTGGATCCATCTAACGGGTCAAAACAGAGTAAGTACTTACCCTTGGGGTAATCGTCAGGAATAGTGATAATGTCATCAATTTCTTCTGACACCATGGCAGCAAGGTGGCCTGTCCAGTTTAAATGCTCAACCACGACATCATTGGTCAGAATATCGAGTTTTTTCTGATGTTCACCCTGCACATTATTGCTGCTGGCATAACCTTCAAGGCCTAAAATACTGCTACGGTTAACCAGATTCGCGATTTTTTTACAGGCACTGATAACATCATTTAACAGCCCGGTTAAATCACCTGTAGCGGAAGGATGAGCACGCTGCGTTTCAACAAGGAATTGATTAACTGATTGTCCGATATCAGACATAGAAACGTCTCCGTTATTAACACATTAAAGCTATCACCATTTCTAACACGGAGAGAAAAGAAACCCGGCCTGAAGCCGGGTTTTTAAGGTTTAAATTTTAATTAAAATCTCACCCATGCCTATACCGGAAACATCACCAGCATAACGTTGAACACGTGAAAAAGGTTCAATTTCAGCAAATTTGGTATCAAACTTTTTAAATGACGCAAACATCAGCGGCAGAAAGGCTAATGTATGTGAACCACAGTCATTAAAGTTAGCAGAAATACCTTGTTCCGGTGCTGATGTCAGTAATAAAGTGCCGCGTTTCATCGCGTAACCAAAATGCTTACCGACTTTTCCTAACACAGCAATCGTGCCAGACACCATTCTTGAACCACAGTAATCACCGGCATTACCTTCAATGAAGATGTACCCACGACGCATATGATCACCGGTTCGTGCACCTGTATTACCTGTCACGATCACGGTACCACCAGTCATGCCATTTTTATAACCAATGCGTGCACCACCCAGGAAATCACCGGCATTACCATTAATTTTAATGGTGCCACCTTTCATTTCACAGGCTGTATAAACCCCGGTGTTGCCGTTAATAACGATATCACCAGCTGCCATAAACTGACCAAGATAAGCCCCGGCATCACCATCAACCGTGATTTTACCCGTAGCCATGGCATGACCTATATGGTCCAGTTTGTCTGTAGCCTTAGCAAAATGAATATTCGCGACATCCTCACCTTGAATATCAAAAATTTCATCGGTACGGACTTTTTGATTACCGACAACTAAGGTGATCGCTGCAATCTCAGCAGCTGTTTTATCAGCCAGTTTATCCGCTGTTAATGGTGAACAATCCACCCGCTGTGCAGGTGACGTTTTTAACGTGAATGTTAATGCACTCATGCCATGATCTCCTGCAAGTGGAAGTGATATGGGCCTAATTTACCGCCGTAGTTACCCGCACTGATTCGACGAATACCGTTTTCAGCGCCCAAGTTACACACAGCTTGAATACCCACTCGCATCGCTTTATCAATATCTTCTTTGGTTAGGCCGTCAATAACAATTTCCATGACCGATTCAACTTCTGGTGATAAATCACTCTTAGTCTGACCTTTCAGGGTCGGGCAGAAGGCATCATTGGTCGATGCGTTTAAGGCTTTAAATTTAGAGCCCACTTTAGAACCGGACCGTACAACCCCACCAGGGAAAGGCATGATGACGTTCGGAATTTTTCTCATCTCTTCGATAGCCGCTTCACAGGCAGCTAAAGCCTGAGCTTGTGATTCTGCCAATACCAGGAAGTTACCACCACCGACCGAGTCATGCACACCGGTTTTTTCCTGTGTTAAAAATTCACCATCCATCACAGGAATACGCCAGTAGCGTTTGCCATCAATCATTTTTGAAATCTGGAAACCATCACCGAAATAACGCAGGTTTTGACCTAGAGCAATTTCTTTTTCGCTGTTATCCAGACCAGAAAATAAGGCTGAAGTCGGTGAAGTCAAAATACATTGGCCAGCACGTGTTTCTACTTGTTTTGCAAGGCCTTTACCGCCCATAGCAAAGATAAGCACAGAGACGCCTGGGCGACCATCTGGTGTTTCACTTGGATCCAATTCACGCTCAATACCCGCTTCACAACCACAGGCAATAACAGAGGTAGCAAAGCCGGTAAATGCCTGTGCCGAAATCATGGCCCACTTGGCATTTAATGCCGTAATAATCAGCCGAGTGCCTTTCATCGGAAAAGCTTCAGCAAACGTCTCGTCTATAGTGACGCCGTTGATAATCATAACTTGCCTCCTTTTTTCAACGGCTGTACGGTCAAGCTTCCGCGGCCATCATCCACGATTTCATCATCACTGATTTTGAAGTTACCCATCGTCATGGTGTGATATTTATCGAAGTATTCTTTTAATGGTTTTTCAATGCCTTTGTCGTATTCAGGTTTGACCACATGAGTCGTCCCCCAGGTGACTTTAACCAGCTCACCATTTTTCACAACGATATTGCCATCTTTAAACACATAATCCGGTGAAGTGAACATTTTTTCACGATCAGCATGATCGGTATACACGGTGATATCCGCTGCAGCGCCTACACCTAAATGACCACGATCAGACAAACCGACCAGTTTTGCTGCACCGGCACGCGTCATAATCGCAATATCGTAAAGACTGTATTCGCGATCTAAAGACGCTAAATGCGTGGCATTTTGTGCTTCCGGATGCAGGGTAGACAGCATATCGTTACGGAATGATTTATCCATCAACAACTTAATCAAATGAGGATAGCTGGTAAAAGGTGCACCATTCGGGTGGTCTGTGGTCAGGAATATGCGCCATGGATCATCCACCATCAGGAAGGTTTCCAGACCAATCATCCACTGCAAAGCATTCACAAAACTTTGATCTTTATATTTGAACGGTACAACACCACAACCACCATCACATTCAATATCCATACACACCCATTTATTGGGGTGGGCATGTTTGCTGCCATCAAACTGACGCATATTATCGCCAGAGGCAGTGACTGTCTGGCCAAACAGAATCTGACCCACGTCGACGGTGATATTTTTGTTTCTGTTAATCGCTTCTGCAATCTCTGCAGCACCGGATGAGAATTTAAAGTCACCTTCTGTGCCATAACTATGGAACTGAATATGGGTTAGATGCATCGGCAGGCCTTCAATACCTTGAATAGTATCGAGGGTAGTATCTTTATTTCCTGGCACACCAAGATTACAACCATGTACGTGTAATGGATGAGGAACACCCAGTTCCGTCACCGCACGAGATAGGCGTTGTAGAATCTCACGTGGAGAAACGTTATAAAAACTATTTTTCTCATCCAGATCCAACTTACGTTGATTGAATTTGAATGCGTTAATACCGCCAGGATTAACCACTTTCAGACCAATCGCCTGACTGTGAGTTAATGTCCAGGCAACATAGTTATTAATCGCTTCCTGATCTTCATTGGCTGCCATCATGCGTAACAGGAAGTCATCACTTCCCAGCATGGCATAACCACCTTTATCAATAATCGGTGTGTCATGCATTTCCATATGTGCCTGGCGAGCATTAACTGGCATCACCGCAGGCTCAAAACCGGCTGTGTAACCCATTTCGGCATAACGATAACCAGTGGTTAATGTGCTTGGTGCAGCATGGCCACAACCACTTCGCATTAACTCGGTACGTTCAATTAATGATTCCGCATGATCTTCCGGCAACATGGTACGGGCAATATTGACCTTACCACCACCAATATGGGTGTGCATATCAATCGCACCCGACATAATGACTTTGCCACGAACATCAATTTCTTCATCAACTTTACCATCCGCCGGTGCATCAACGATGCGACCATCACGGATATAAATATCTCTCACCACATCATTTTGCCCATGTTCTGGGTCAAAAATGCGTCCACCTGTTAATTTAGTCAGCATATTTTTTCTCCGTTTACAGGGCTTTCTCAACAGCAGTCAGCACGTCATAAGTGCTTGGCAAGCCACTGTCACGTAATTTTTTGAGTGGTAGTGACACAGAACTATCACAGCGGAAAGTACGACCGACATGATCAATACCAGGAACACCCACCGGGATAAAGACTTCAGGCTCATTATCAAATGTCATACCAGAGCGGCCTAAAACAATTGTTGGTGCGTCTGTTTTTGGTGGCGTTAATTGGGTATTGAAACTGGAAATCCACACCAGACAATCCACCTCGCCTTCATCCAACATGCGTTGTCCACGGTTCAAATACGGATCATAGTCGGGCATATTTCGACTGAAGCTGGTTCGCATTGGGTAACCTGCCTGCCAGGATGACACAGCATTCACCGTTGTATCACCATCCTTACCGCCTAACATCAAACCATTGCAGCGTGTTTTTTCATTGACCTCTTTGATCATTTCACACAGGTTTTGAATAGTGGCTTCAGCATGATCCATGCTCATTTCAGAACCAGACCAGGTCAGAACAGAATATTTAGCAGCTTTAATTTTTTCAGCCAAATTGGCAAGTTCTGATACAGCAATACCACCAACGGTTTCAGCCTGAACAGATTTACCTTTTACCAGAGCACGTAATACTGAAATCACCTCGGGTAAATCATCTGTATCGCAAGGCAGAACAGCTGCTTTTTTACCTGCTGGTGAAGTAGAAGCATCACCTGAAGGCGCCTTACCTAGATAAATCACTTCTCGAGATTCAATATCCTGGCCGAACATACTTTCTTGTGGCCAAACCATGCGTTCATAAAAACGGGGAAAGCCTTTTTCAATATCACTACCGACAACGATAAGTAAATCTACACGATTTCTGACTTCGGTCAGCGTGGTTGTCATATAGCCGGTGTCTTGCAGCACCAGAATATTTTTAAAGGCATTATCAGAATAAAAACTGTCGACTGTTGCCCGTGTCGCATCAGCCACGGCCATCGCTGCACGAGCACCGTTTAAATCAGTAGCCATACCACTAATCAGCGGCTGTTTGCTTGATTTCAGCAAACTCGCGATATGGTTAACTGCTTGTTCAAATGAAACATCCTGACCTTTTATTCGTGGTGAAAGATCGGTTATCGGTGTCTCAAAGCCTGGTTTGGTGACCGCATCGCCATTTTCTTTCACCGTGACAGTATTGCCTTTAACTTCAATGACTAAATCATCGGAAGCAATACCACAAAAAGGACTCACTACATCTTCAAAGATGTGAGCTGCTGTATTGTCCGTCATGTCGGTGTCCTCAATTACTCAAATTACAAAACTGAAATCAGTAGCGCTTGATAATAAACAGCCGGGACCATGACAGTCACGAATTAATTCAACTTTCTATTATCAATTATGTTTGGCTCGCAAAAGTAGTGAGTCAATATTGTTATCACGTAACTGCTTCTGCAATGCATCAGCTTTACTACGCCCAGCAATAGGACCCACCTGAACGCGATGCCACGTATCTTTATTGTCTATAGTAACGCTCTGAACTTTAGACTCAATACCTAATAAGGCTAATTTGGCCCTGAAACCATCAGCGTCACTTGCCCGCTTGAACGAGCCAACTTGCAACATATAACTGACATCAGCTTCAGCAGAGGGTTGCGTTTCACTGCCCGTTTCACTACCAATAGTGGCTTCTGCTGCATCTGAGTCATCAGAAGGCGAAGTCACGATAGGCTGAGAACCCTGATTTTTTTTATCCACCATGACTTCCATCTCAGGAAGTAAGGTATAAAAATCAAATGTGGGTTCCACCCCTTCTTTTTTTGCAGGCTTTTGTTTTTGCTTCGACTCGGTTGTTTTTACACTGCCAGACTTATCTGCTGGAACATTATCTTTGAGATGCAATAAAAACATCACAAATGCGCCTACAGCAAAGCTCAATAACATCGGCCCCCATGGCAGGGAGCGTGATGATGAATCGTTACGTGTATTTCTTTTTGCCGCCAATGTTCAACCTCTTACATAGACTCAGGCGCAGAAACACCCATAACAGACAATGCATTTTTAATCACTTGTCTGACTGCAGATACAAGTAATAAACGAGCCTGACTCAATTCCATATCATCCACAATAAACTGATGTGCATTGTAGTAAGTGTGGAAATCACGAGCTAAATCAGTAAGATAATGTGCCAGTAGATGTGGTGTATGGTTTAAAGCGGCTGTTTCCAGAATCTCAGGATAACGCGATAACATGCTCATCAACGCTTCTTCATGAGGCTCAGTCAACTTAGCTAAATGTTGTTTTGCCGCTTCTGCATCCCAGTTGTGTCCACGTTCAGCCAGTTGTCTAAAAACACTGCAGACACGTGCATGGGCATACTGGACGTAATACACCGGATTATCGTTGCTCTGTGATTTGGCCAGTTCCAGATCAAAATCCATATGCTGATCAGCACCACGCATTACATAAAAGAAACGCGCTGCATCTTTGCCAACTTCATTGCGTAATTCACGAAGAGTGACAAACTCACCACTACGAGTAGACATACCCACTTTTTCAGTTCCCCGGTACAGCACAGCAAATTGCACCAGCAAGACATTTAGTTTATCAGCATCAAGCTGCATTGACTCCACAGCCGCTTTAACACGCGGGATATAACCATGATGATCAGCACCCCAGATATCAATGATGCGATCAAAGCCACGTTGATATTTATTGAGGTGATAAGCAATATCAGAAGCAAAATAGGTGGCCTGACCATTATCACGCACAACAACGCGATCTTTTTCATCACCAAAATCTGTGGATTTAAACCACCATGCACCTTTGTCCTGGTAGAGATGACCAGCTTGTTTCAGCATTTCAACAGCTTTATCTACATCACCGGATTCAACTAATGAACGCTCAGAAAACCATTCATCATATTCGGTACCAAACTCAGCCAGATCATCACGAATGTCATTGAGGATGGCATTTAAGCCTTTATCAAAAATAATCCGGTAATTGGCTTCGCCTAATAAGCTTTTGGCTTTATTGGTTAAAGCATCAATGTGCATTTCTTTATCGCCGCCATCAGGTTCATCAGCAGGGATATCCTCAAAAACTTGACTGGCAGACAGCAAAAATTGATTTCCATACTCCGTTTTTAACTCTGCGGCGATGGTGCGAACATATTCACCTTGATAGCCATTACTTGGGAAGGTAAACACTTCACCACATTCATCCAGGTAACGAAGCCAGACACTAGTAGCCAGAATATCCATCTGGCGGCCAGCATCGTTGACATAATATTCACGATGCACATCAAAGCCTGCAGCAGATAACAGACTACTAACAACAGAACCATAAGCTGCACCACGCCCATGACCGACATGCAAAGGACCTGTTGGGTTAGCTGAGACATATTCAACTTGTACTTTTTTACCCTGACCAACATGGCTTAAACCAAACTTTTCACCCAGCTCAAGCACATCTTTTATGACTTGTTGATTCGCCTCAGCAGAAAGGAAAAAATTAATGAATCCTGGCCCGGCAATTTCGACGTTTGTGACAAAATCAGTTTCAGGTAATGCTTCGAGAATTTCGGTCGCAATTTGTCGTGGATTCATTTTGGCTGGTTTTGCCAACATCATCGCAATATTTGAAGCAAAATCACCATGAGATTTATCTTTGGTTCGTTCTATCTGAATCTCAGGTAGATCAAACTCTAAAGCATGTTTCTGAGTAAATGAAGATAAAGCCTGACCAAGCAGGTTTTTCAGTTGATTTTTCAACGTTGATGAACCTTGAATGCAATTTGAATAGTGTCGCGCATTTTACCCGATCATCCGCTTGGATTACATCCTTGTTTCGTTATCGTTTTTAGGCGGTAAATATGTTTACAAAAGATCGACTGGATCAATATCAATTGACCAACGTACTTTTCTTGCCAGTTTATGCCGTGAAATCACACTGATATGTCGATCCAATAACTGATGTAAGGGTTTTCGATGTGCGCTACTCAATAACAATTGCGCTCTGAACCGCCCTCCCTTTTTTTCCATAATCGCTGGAACCGGTCCCAAAATCAGAACCTCCTCTGACGCATGTTGATGACATTGTGCGCTGAACTCTTGTAAAAACGCTGTTGCTTGTTCTCTATCAGAAGATTCAGCGCGGATAACCGCCCAATTCGAAACCGGCGGTAATTCCATCTCAATACGTTCTTCCAACAAGCTTTCTGCTGTTTTCTTATAGCCGTTTTTGATGAGGTTTTTCCAGAAAATATGCGCAGGTTGTTCTGTCTGAATTAATACCTCGCCTGACTTATCTCCACGCCCGGCTCTACCTGTGACCTGGGTAATCATTTGTGCCAGATTTTCTGTGGCTCTGAAATCAGCACTATACAAGCCCTGATCAGTATCAAGAACACCGACGAGAGTAACATCATGAAAATCATGACCTTTTGCCAGCATTTGTGTTCCCACCAGAATTCGGGCTTCCCCTTGTTTGATATCAGCAATCAGATCTGAAAAAGCGTTCACTCTCTGGGTAGTATCTCGATCGACCCTAATAATCGGTGTTTCAGGAAAAAGTTTTTGCAAGTGCTGTTCAATTTTTTCCGTGCCAGCACCATAACTTTTCAATGACTTTGATTCACATTCAGGACATTCTTCAACTAATCGCTGAATAAAACCACAATGATGACAAAACAAAATATTGCGATGCTGATGAACCACCATTCTTGCATCACAATGTTTACATTTAGCCTGCCAGCCACAGTCATGACACATCAAAACGGGGGCATAACCACGTCGGTTGATAAACAAAATAATCTGATTACCCGCATCCAGATGTTTTTTGATTGCTTTGAGTAAGACATCGCTAAAGCCATGCTCAGGATTTGCTTGACTGTTATCGACTAAACGTACCGGTGGTAATTGAGCATTACCTGCTCTTTGTGTTAATTCAAGCAATTGAAAACGTTGTTTTTTTACTTGGTACAAGCTCTCTAGTGACGGTGTCGCACTGCCCATGACGATCGGTATATTGTATTTTTGAGCTCTAATCAGAGCGACATTTCTTGCATGATAACGTAAGCCATCTTGCTGTTTATAGGAACTGTCATGCTCTTCATCGATGATGATAAGTCCTGGGTTAATCAATGGGGTGAAAACGGCTGAGCGTGTACCGATAATCACATTTGCTAAACCTTGTTTTGCTAATAACCAGGCTTGTTTTCTTTCTTTATCTGAAACGGCTGAGTTCAGGATGACTATGGTCGTGTTCAGTCTTTTTTTAAATCGTTCAACAAACTGTCCTGTCAGACCAATTTCTGGAATAAGTATTAATACTTGTTTATTGGTTTTTAACACTCTTTCGGTTAGCTCAATATAAACTTCTGTTTTACCGCTACCGGTTATTCCTTCCAATAAAAAGGGCTGAAATTCTTCTTTTTTTTGCCAAACGTTTTCTACAATCTGTTGTTGTTGCTGATTCAGTATTAAATCAACATTCAGTTCATTACTTGGAATGGGTAATTTTGCTTTTTGTTGTTGTGATATCAAGCCTGCTGTTTCAAGCGCTTTGAGAGAACTGCTGACATTCCCTAAATACTGTTTAAACATCGACTGGCTGATACCGTCAGCATAATCTTCTAGTAAATCCAGACACTGTTGTTGTTTTGAACCCATTTTTTTATCGACAGTTATGTCTGTTCTGAACCACCACGTTTCTTTATCAAGTTCTGCTGGTTTTCCTGTTCTGAGTAATTTGGGTAAAGCTGTCTGAAAACATTCGCCAAGAGGATGGTGATAATACCGACTTACCCAAAGTAATGTTTGCATTAATTCATCTGGAATTAATTTCTTGTCATCTAACTTTTCTTCGATCGCTTTTAACTTAGTGATATCTGTATCGCTTTTAACTTCACTCAGTTTTACAACAATGCCGGTGCAGAGTCGGTTGGCAAAGTTTATTTTTACCCGAGCACCTATTTCCCATTCGGAGATAGGTAAGTCTGAGGTGTAATCAAACAATTGTCTGAGAGGACACGGTACGCTAATGTGAAGTATGCAAGTCATTAATTAAACATAAAGAAAGAAAGATATTTTTTTAGTGATGTTAATGATTTATGCCTGTGGATTGTTGGATAGTTCTTATTACAACATATAAATCAGATTGTTATCGATGTTTACACTTGTTGATAACTTTAAAGCTGCGCAGACTAAATCCTGTGGATAAAAACAGGAGTTATCCACATGGAAAGTTATCCACAGCTTGTGATCGATCTTATAGGGATCTTATACAGCACTTATTATGAGTAAAAATTACGCCTGTTATTAGGTTAAAAATGTGTTTGGAGAATGAATGAAAATAGCAATGATTGTGGCGATGGATGAACAAGGTGTGATTGGCAAAGACAATGATTTGCCATGGAAAATTTCTGCCGATTTACAGTTTTTTAAACGAACCACCATGGGTAAACCCATTATCATGGGAAGAAACACACATGAATCAATTGGTAGACCACTACCGGGTCGAAGAAACGTCGTTGTGACGTCACAAGATGATTATATTGCTGACGGTTGTGATGTTGTTCATTCATTGGAGCAGGCATTTTCTTTGTGTGAAAATGCTGAAGAAGTGATGATTATGGGAGGAGCATCGCTCTATAAACAATGTTTTCCACTATGTGACAAACTCTATATCACACAAGTCCACACCACCATTGATGGTGGTGATACCTGGTTTCCTGACTGGGATCGTTCTGATTGGAAACTGGTGAGTTCAGAAGACCATAAAGCCGATGAAAAGAATCAGTATGATTATAGCTTTATGCTATTTCAGAAGATTCAGAACAGATGATTTGTAATGCGTGCTGTAAGTGTTCTGCAGCTTCGTAGCCTAAATCAGTGAGATAACCCCCATCATGTTGGCTGATGAGTCCTTTTTTATATAAATTTTCAGTGGCATCGATCATTTCTTGTCTGGCGTTGTGATGAACTTTAATGCCTGCTTGAGTGCTGTTTAACGGGAATTGAAGTAATACTTCGATTTCTTCTATTAGATATTGTTTGATTGTCATGATCTGAGCCTTTTGCTGTTTTTATGGATTTAAAATAGCATAAAGGGTGAAATTCATTTAGGTATTTGTGAAATATATCGGAATATTTTCTTTTGTATAGAAATATGATGGACTTAGCTAGAATCTAGCCGTTATATAACAATAAAGACAGTAAGGGAGAAACAACAATGGCTGCTCCAGTAATTACCGATAACCCACTTTACCAATTACTACGTGATGGTAAGGTTCAAGAATTTAACCAACGAGTTGCTGCCGGTGAGCAGGTAGATTTAAGGGGATGCGATTTTAGGCACTTAACCTTAGTTGGTTTGCTAGCAAAAGGTCTGGACTTTTCAAATAGCTATTTTCGTCAAGCAGATTTGAGGGGGATAGACTTTACTGAATGTGTCAGCATGGAAGGTGCGAGCATTCATGGTGCAAAAATTTCCGGGGTCTATTTTCCTAAACAATTTGAAGCCGAGGAAATTTTACTTTCTTTACAACATGGAACACGAATGCGTTACAAGGCTTAGATTTCTTGCTGTTTTTTTGGTAAAAACCGTGCGCTGAATAATCCCATCTCAAATAATAGCCAAATGGGAACAGCAAGCAAGGTCTGTGAAATTACATCCGGGGGCGTGAGTAACATACCCACTACAAACGCCCCCACGATGATGTAAGGCCGTTTTTCTTTCAAGGCCTCCACCGTTGTCGCTTGAGTCCAGATAAGCAAGACAGTGGCAATAGGGACCTCAAAGGCCAAACCAAAGGCAAAAAATAGTTTTAAAACAAAATCCAGATAACTACTGATATCTGTCATCACTGCTACGCCTTCAGGAGCAGCTTGCGTCAAAAAAGCAAAGATCAGTGGAAATACCGCGTAATAAGCGAAAATAATTCCTAAGAAAAATAAAATGGTGCTGGCAAACAGCAGTGGGAATACCAGCTTTTTTTCATGTGAATATAAGCCTGGTGCAACAAAGGCCCACAGTTGATATAACAAAACTGGAACAGCCAACAGAATGGAGATGCTCAGCGTCAGTTTAAAGGGGGTCAAAAACGGGGAAGCGACCTCGGTCGCAATCATGGTGCTGCTCTCTGGTAACTGCTTTAAGAGCGGTTCGGATAAAAAGTGGTAAAGGTCATTAGAAAAAGGCAGTAAACATAGAGCGATGACCAGTACAACTAACACGCCTTTTAGCAAACGATCCCTAAGTTCAACCAGATGTGATATCAATGGTTGTTGATCGTTATTATCCATCTTTTTTATCTGTCTCTTCGGTGTTTTCTGTTTTTTTCTGGCTTTCTAAGCTTTCATCAATGTGAATTGTTTGATTCATATCAGACATGGTTTGATTGGTTTTATTCAGAGCATCTTTAAGCTCTTGTGCCCGAAGCTCTCTTGAAATATCGGTTTTTATGGCGTGCAAAGAAGCCTGGGCTCGCCCTATCCATAATCCTGTCACTCTGATGAGTTTAGGCAGCCTTTCCGGGCCGACAACAATCAGTGCCACAAGAGCAATAACCAAGATTTCCCAGAATCCAATATCAAACATGGCTAATACGCCGATTTAGCTTAGTGAGATGTTTTATCTTTACTATCGCTTTTCTGTGATGACTCATGCGTATCATGGTGCTGAATTGAATCATGTTCACCTTTCTCGATGTCATCTTTGCCATCTTGCACTGAGTCTTTGAAGTTTTTTATGGCACTGCCTAAATCTCCACCCAAAGAGCGTAATTTTTTTGTGCCAAATAATAAAATCACAATGGCTAAAACAATCAGTAACTGCCAAATGCTAATACCACCTAACATGGTTATCTCCTAGTTAAATCCTGGCATTTTATCGCCGCCAAGGATGTGAATGTGCAGATGATCAACTTCCTGACCGCCACCCGGTCCGGTATTGATGATAGTTCTAAAGCCATTATCCAAACCTTGACTCTCTGCAATTTTAGGCAGACTGAGCATCATATGAGCAAGAAGTGAAGCGTGTTGCTGATTAGCGTGATCCAGTCTCGCAATATGCTGTTTTGGGATAACTAACAGATGGACCGACGCTTTTGGGTTGATATCTTTAAAGACATAAATCAGCTCATCTTCAAAGATCCGGCTTGAAGGTATTTCACCTGCGATAATTTTGCAGAATATACAATCACTCATCATTTACTCCGGTTAGCCTTTTCTTCCAGGCCTGAGAGGCCAAAACGTCTTGCAAGTTCGTCTAGCACCGCTTGAGTATCGATATCATTATGTGCCAGTAAAACAAGACTATGAAACCATAAGTCGGCAGTTTCATAGATGATTTCATCTTTGTTTCCACCTTTACCTGCGATAACGGTTTCTACCGCTTCCTCACCTAATTTTTTCAGGATTTTATCAGTGCCAGCAGCATAGAGACTAGCGACATAAGAACTGTCTGCATCTGCTGTTTTACGTTCAATAAGAACTTCACTCAGTTGTTTGATTATATCGCTCATGAATAGATATCTTTGGGATCTTTTAACACAGGCTCAACAGCTTGCCATTGACCCTCTTGAAGCTTATTAAAGAAACAGTGATGACGGCCTGTATGACAGGCTATTCCGCCTTTTTGAATCACTTCAAGCAAGATGGCATCGTTATCACAATCCATTCTTATGGATTTAACGAGTTGTTGATGCCCTGACTGTTCCCCTTTATGCCATAACTTTTGTCGGGAACGAGACCAGTAAACAGCATGCCCTTTTTCTGCGGTCAGTTGTAAAGCGTCTTTGTTCATCCAGGCTAAAGTAAGTATTTGCTTGCTTTCAAACTCTTGTGTAATAACAGGAACAAGTCCATCGCTATTCCATTTTACTTGTTCTATCCAAGCTGTCATTTACAGTCTCACCTCAATACCCTGCGCTGCCATTTGTTGTTTTGCCTCTTCAACAGTGTGTTCACCAAAGTGGAAGATACTTGCTGCTAAGACAGCATCGGCATGGCCAAGTTTTATACCATCGGTTAAATCCTGAAGTTTGCCAACACCACCTGACGCAATAACAGGAACGTTCACCGCATCGCTGACTGCTCGTGTCAGTGCCAGGTCAAACCCTGATTTGGTGCCGTCTTTATCCATACTGGTTAGCAAGATTTCTCCAGCACCATAGTCGACCATTTTTTTAGCCCACTCAACAGCATCAATCCCTGTAGGTTTACGACCACCGTGGGTAAAAATTTCCCATTTATCAGTTTCGTTTTCAGCAGAGACTTTTTTAGCATCGATCGCTACCACAATACATTGTGAGCCGAATTTTTCTGCCGCTTCGCGAACAAATTCAGGATTATTAACTGCAGCAGAGTTGATGCCCACTTTATCGGCACCGGCATTCAGCATTCGGCGAATATCTTCAACCGTTCTTATTCCTCCACCAACAGTTAATGGAATAAACACCTGACTGGCTACAGCTTCAACAACATGGACCATTGTGTCACGTTCAGCATGTGTGGCTGTGATATCGAGAAAAGTGATTTCATCAGCGCCTTGTTGGTCGTAACGTTTAGCAACCTCAATTGGATCGCCGGCATCTCTGATATCAACAAACTGGACGCCTTTAACGACACGTCCACCATCAACATCAAGACAAGGAATAATGCGTTTCGCGAGAGCCATGGTTAGCTTTAAAACTCCAACGGCGGGTTTAATTTATCAGCCAGTTCCTGACCTTTTTTCAGGTCGATACTGCCTTCATAAATTGAGCGGCCTAAAATAGCCCCCATCACACCCTCGTCTTCACAAGCGCACAAAGATTCAATATCTTCATAGGAGCTGACGCCACCTGATGCGATAACGGGGATTTGAATTGCCCGAGCTAAGTTTCGAGTAGATTCAAGATTAAAGCCCTGCATCATGCCATCGCGGCTGATATCTGTGTAAATAATGGCTTCAACACCGTCTTGCTCGAATTGCTGGGCAATGTCGACGACATCATGATTGGATAATTTCGACCAGCCATCAATGGCGACTTTCCCGTCTTTAGCGTCGAGACCAACGATGATATGACCTGGAAATTCGGCACATACATCACCCACAAAATGCGGCGCATTGATCGCCTTGGTTCCCAGAATGACGTAGCGAACACCGGCGTGAAGATATGTTTCTATCGTTTCTTCATCACGAATGCCACCCCCAACTTGTACATCTAGCTCAGGAAATGTTTTGCAAACTTCATGGATAACTTCAGCATTAACCGGGTTACCAGCAAAAGCACCGTCTAAATCTACCATATGAAGTCTTTTGGCTCCCGCTTCTACCCATTTACGGGCAACGGCAACAGGATCTTCTGAAAACACGGTGTTATCTTCCATTCGCCCCTGACGCAAGCGCACGCAGTGACCTTGTTTGAGATCAATGGCAGGGATTAACAACATAATCTTACTCCGTTTGTTGATGTTGATTAGGACGACTGACCGTCCCAGTTTACAAAGTTTTCTAATAACTGCAGTCCGGCTCGCTGACTTTTTTCAGGGTGAAATTGGGCTGCAAAGATATTGTCTTTATACAGTGCGGCGGCAAAATCATCAGGATAGGCAGATGTGCCAGCGATAACACGTTTGTCTTCTGGAACAGCATAAAAACTGTGTACAAAATAAAACCGACTGTTTTGCTCTATGCCTTTCCACAACGGGTGTGGGCAGGTTTGATGAACCTGGTTCCATCCCATGTGTGGGACTTTGAGTTTTTCGCCATCAGCATTTTTAGCAGGCTGAAATAATTTGACTTCGCCAGTGAAAATATCAAGTGTATTGACGCCATTATTTTCTTCACTATGAGTCAATAAGGCCTGCATCCCCAAGCATATTCCAAGAAAAGGCTTTTCCTGAGCAGCTTGTTTGATAACGTGTTCCAGTTCCAGATGTTTTAGTTCTGCCATACAATCACGTATTGCTCCAACGCCTGGAAATAAAACATGGCTGGCAGAAAGAATGGTTTGAGGATCTGACGTAACAACAACAGAGGCATTATTGGAAACTGCTTCCAGTGCTTTTGAGACAGAGCGTAAATTACCCATGCCGTAGTCAATCACTGCTATGCGATGCATGTTAAACCTGTTTATTTACTTAATAATTTATGGCTAATAATTCTTTTAAAAAGATTATAAAGCACCTTTAGTTGAAGGCAATTGTTCTAATGCGCGCTGATCCAGTGAAACAGCCATTCGTAATGCTCGACCAAATGCCTTGAAAATGGTTTCAGCAATATGATGAGCATTGCGGCCTTTTAGATTATCAATGTGTAGTGTAATGCCAGCGTGATTGACTAAGCCTTGGAAGAATTCGTAGAACAGGTCAACATCAAACTCACCAATCTTATCGCGGGTAAATGTCACATCAAACTCAAGTCCAGGACGACCAGAAAGATCAAGTACAACGCGAGATAATGCTTCATCTAGCGGCACATAGGCATGTCCGTAGCGAACAACCCCTTTTTTATCACCTAATGCTTTTTTTAAGGCCTGACCGATTGTGATGCCTACATCTTCAACGGTGTGATGAGCGTCGATGTGTAAGTCGCCATTTGCTTTAACATTTAGATCAAACAAGCCATGACGGGCTATTTGATCCATCATGTGATCTAAAAACGGAACACCCGTTTCGGCATTGAATTGACCGCTACCATCCAGATTGATTGAAACTTCGATCTGCGTTTCCAGTGTGTTTCGCGCAACTGACGCGCTACGAGTGGTCATTTGATTTCCTGAATATTAGTAATAAAAGGAGATAATAACTGTTTCGAACAAGGGTTTGAAGCGTTATTATAGTCAACGTTCACTATATAGGATTAGCAATGACCCAGTTAGGCAACGTTACCCCACTATTTCAGGACCTCGCTAAAGTCGAACATGAACATAATCTCGCTTGTCAGGAGTGTTCACTTTATCGTTTATGTTTGCCACTTGGTTTACACAATAACGACTTGATTCAATTAGATAAAATCATCAAGCGCAGTCAGAGTTATTCCCGAGGTCAGCCACTGTTTAGTACCCAGACACCGTTCAATTCTATCTATGTTGTTCGTTCTGGTTCCTTTAAAACAACGGTTTCTGCGGTTGATGGTCGCGAGCAAGTAACCGGATTTTATTTTCCGGGTGAGTTTGTTGGTCTGGATGCTATCTATGAACAGGCTTATCGTTCTAACGCAAAAGCATTAGAAAGCAGTAGTGTGTGTGAATTACCTTTCGATATGTTGCAAGAGTTGGGCACCAATATGCCTCAACTTCAAGTACAGATGATGTCACGTTTGAGTAAAGAACTGTCTGGTGATAAAAGTCTGATGTTTTTATTAGGCAAAAAAACGGCTGAAGAAAAACTGGCGACATTTTTATTATCTATTTCGCGTCGTTTCCAGGATCGTGGCTTTTCTGCACGTGAATTTCAGCTCAGTATGTCACGTGGTGATATCGCTAATCATTTGGGTCTGGCTGTTGAAACCGTCAGTCGGCTTTTTTCGCGCTTTCAGGATGAAGGCTTGATCGATATTCAAAACAAATCTATTTCTTTGCGTGACACTGAAAAATTAAAAACATTATGTGGGTAATTCCGCTAAAAATTGGTAAGCGCTCGCTTTATTGATCCAGGTCAATGCATTAACCCCACACCTCCGTAAAATTCAAACCATGTCTTACAGAACATAGTTTGTCCGAGGAGGAAAAAATGAAAACAACAACACTTGCTGCAGCACTACTCACTACTTTAGGCTTGTCTACGCTTGCCGCTCCTGCCATGGCTTATGAAGCAGGTGACTGGTTAGTTCGTGGTCGTATTATCAACGTTAATCCTAATGATGATAGTGGCACTTTATATGTTGGTGGCGCTGATTCAGGCCAAAAAGGTGTTAGCGTAAACTCTGACACAGTTCCTGAGTTAGATATTACTTATATGATGAGCAAAAACTGGGGGGTTGAGCTGATCCTTGGATATTCACAACACACAGTGAAATCGGAAGGTTATTGGGCTGCTCAAGGTTTAGGTGATGTTATTGATACTAAAGTATTACCTCCTACACTGACACTGCAGTATCACTTTATGCCTGACTCAAAGATTCGCCCTTATGTCGGTGCAGGTATCAATTACACTTATTTCTTTGATGAAGAGGTAAAAGGTCCTGTTCTTGATGTACCCGGCGCTAAAGTAAAACTGGATAGCTCATGGGGTTTAGCGGCACAAGCTGGTGTTGATGTGGCTCTAAATGAAGACTGGTTTGTGAACTTTGATGTGAAATATATTGATATCGATACAACTGCTCACTTCAAAGGAACCCCTGTTGGTACTGCAAAAATTGACGCTGATATTGACCCATTTGTTTGGGGTATTGGTATCGGACGCCGCTTCTAAGAAATTAATGTCCTCGTAGTGCTTGGCCCTCTTCGGAGGGCCTTTTTTTTATCTGTTGATTGGTCTAACTAAGCTTCTTAGATTGATACGTAAGATGAGTAGTAAGACAAAATAAATCACAGCTGCACCCATGATTAATCCAGATAAATGACTAGCTCGCTGTAAAGCATCCCACATTTCCCAGTTTTTATATACCGGATTCAAGGCGAATAAAAACAGCAATAAACCTGAATTAGCGATAATTAATTTCAATGAAAATCGTGCCCAGCCAGGGGTTGGTGAATAAACACCGCGCTTTCTTAAACCTTGATAAAGCAGGCCAGCGTTAAGTATGGCTGATAATGATGTCGCTAAAGCCAAGCCCACGTGCTCAAGATAGATCATCAGGATTATATTCAGCCCCATATTACTGATCATGGCAATGATGCCTATTTTGACAGGGGTTTTTGTGTCTTGTCTGGCGTAATAACCTGGTGCCAGGACTTTGATGAATATAAAAGGTAATAGCCCTAAGCCATAGGCTATTAAACTCAAAGAAGCTTTATGAGAATCGACGGTTGTAAATTCTCCATATTGAAATAATGTCATTAACAAAGGTTCAGCTAAATAAATCAGCCCTATTGCAGCTGGTGTTCCAATAAGAAACACCCAGCGTAAGGCCCAGTCGATAGTGTCTGAGAATTCTTCTGTGGTCTTGGCTGCATGTTTTCTAGATAGGCTCGGTAAAAGAACAGTAGATAAAGCGATTCCAAAAACACCCAATGGAAACTCAACAAGTCGGTCTGAATAATACAACCAGGAAATACTGCCAGTAACTAAAAATGATGCAAGTAAGGTATCCAGTAGAAGATTTATCTGCGCAACGGAAACACCAAACATAGCCGGGATCATCAAGCGGATAATTTTCCTGACACCCTCACTTTTCCACCCCCATTTTGGCCTGGGCAATAAGCCGAGTTTTATTAAAAAGGGTAGCTGAAATAAAAACTGTACAACCCCACCTATAAAAACACCCCAGGCGAGACCTGTGACCGGTTCCTCTAATTTAGGTGATAACCATATCGCTGCTGCAATTAGCGATATATTAAGAAATACGGGGGTAAATGCAGGAATAGCAAACTTACCAAAACTGTTGAGAATTGAACCGGCAAGCGCCGTTAATGAGATAAAAAAGATATACGGAAAGGTGATGGTAAGAAGATTAGCTGCCAGGTCGGCTTTGATTGGGTCTTCTACAAAGCCGGGGGCGAAAATCATGATAATCACAGGTGCGGCAATCATCCCCACAGCCGTTATCATGGTTAGAATAACGGCTAAAGTGCCGCTGGTTTGTGCAATCAATTGCCGTAAGGGCTTATCACCATGTTCTTTAAATTCTGCAAGAACGGGAATAAAAGCTTGTGAAAAGGCACCTTCAGCAAAAAGTCGTCTTAAAAAGTTGGGGATCTTAAAAGCAACAAAGAAAACATCTGCGCCCAAGCCTGCACCGAACATTCTGGCAATGACAATATCTCTTACAAAGCCTAGTATCCGGGATAAAAAAGTCATCACACTGACAACTGCGGTAGACTTGAAGAGTTTTTCGCTCATGTTTTACTCACAACAGGGTTATATCTCGGCTGTACAAGGTTAAATAAAGATGTTTAAGCCAATTAAAAGTGTTAATTCTAAGGCTTTTTTAGCGTTATATCTTGTTATTACACTGATTATTTTAGTGTTGTGGCTAAGCAGAATGGAGTTTACGCAACCAGACAGGCGTGATATTCCTGACAATCTGAGAAAATTTCTTATCTCCCCTCCACAACTGATACCTCAGTTTGTATTGCAAGGTCATGAAAAACAGGTATTAACGAATGTCTCCCTCGACGGCAAATGGAGCTTTGTCTACTTTACACACCTATATTGTGAGCCAGAGTGTACTGTTGTCGTAAAAGTGATGCAGCATTTGCAACGTTTATTTGCTGGTTCCTCAATACAGTTTTTAATTATTAACTTTGGCGATAATACCGACACTGCTTCCCTTTCCTTTCCTGACTTAAAAACCTTTGGCGGTTCATCGGAAGTTATCGAATCTATCACTAAAAGTGTCGACTTTTTATATTTAGAGCCTGAGGAATATGAACACAGCTTGAAAGTTGAACAACAGCATTATATTTATCTGATTGATCCTCAAGGGCGTGCTTATGCTGTATTCAAACCGCCTTTTACTTCCTTAGCTATTCAAAAAATATTTTTTCAGATACGCGACTTTTATGCTCGTAGTGAGTAATTAGTATCGGCTAAAGCATCAGAAAATGTTTTTGCCAGCTGCTCTAAGGTCGCTGTTCTTCTGAAGCTTGGTCGCCATACTAACCCTATCTCACGCATAGCTTGTTCTTTATCAGCAGCTAAACGAACAAGACGAATGTCTGAATGTATAACCATATCTGAATTTATCGCCATGTCAGGTATAAGTGTGATCCCTAATCCACTGGCCACCATTTCAATCAGTGTATATAAGCTTGTTGCCTGAACGCTTTTACGTTGAGCTGATGCGGGTAATTGGCAGGCACTCAATGCGTGCTCTCGCAAACAGTGTCCTTCTGCTAATAGTAATAATTCATTAATAGGTAATTCATCAGCGCTCAACTTATCCTTATCGGCTAAGGGATGATTTTGTGGTAATGCTATCCAGAAGGGTTCTTTTGCAAACTCTCGATGTGTTAATCCGCGAGTATTGTATGGAAATGCCAATACAGCGACATCGATACTACCGGTTTCCAATTGATCTAAGAGACGTTCTGACTGGTCTTCTATTAATACTATCTCAAGATCTGGCAATTGTTTTCTGACAGTGGGTAAGACTTTTGGCAATAAAAAAGGACTTATTGTCGGAATGATGCCAATTTGAATTCGACCAGATAATGGGTTCTTCTCCGATAAAGCAAGGTCAACAAGGTCTTCAGTCAATGATAGTATCTGTTGTGCTCTGCTGGCGATCTCTTCTCCGATCGGGGTCGGTAGTACTTTTCGGTTTGTCCTCTCTAACAAAGACACTTCAAGTAACTGCTCTAAGTCTTGAATACCGGCACTTAAAGTTGATTGTGTGACAAAGCATTTATCGGCAGCATGTCCAAAGTGTTTCTCTTCCACCACAGCAGTTAAATATTGCAGTTGTCTTAATGTCGGTAGTCGCATAATCGATATTTCCGTTTATTAGCTTTATATTGATTTATAACATAAATATAATATGTGCTAAACCTAATCTATTATTTTATTGACTTGCAGTAAGGCTAATAGTTTTATTATTGTCTATTTACGAGGAATGATTGAGCGTAAACTCTTCAATTTTGTTAAGATTCTTTACTCATAATAACTAGATTTTATTCTCAAATACTCGGAGTTTTAGAATGAAGAAATGGCAATGTATTGTTTGTGGTTTTATCTATGATGAAGCAGAAGGTTTACCTGAAGAAGGAATTGCCCCTGGAACAGCTTGGGAAGATATTCCCGAAGACTGGGAATGTCCTGAATGTGGTGTTGGTAAAGACGATTTTGAAATGGTAGAAATCTAGAAGTTTCTTTTGTCCAAATCAAACGCCTTGATCTATAGATAAATGGGTTCTATGTACATGAACATTAGTTCACAGAAGTGTTCTATTTATTGTTTTATCGTAAACGATAACAACATATGAGGTTATTGATTTCTTTTGCTGTTCAGAAATAATTGATTGGTCGTATAAGATTACTTGTGCTTTCACACTTGACCCTCGTTCATTTTCGTAATATTAGTTCTGCTACTCTATCCCCCTCTGAAGGTATTAACCTAATTCTTGGGGAAAATGGATCTGGTAAAACAAGTATTCTTGAAGCTCTACATTTACTTGCCATGGGTAGATCATTTCGATCGCGTCATCTGAAAAATATTGTCCAGCTAGAATATTCTCAATTTACGCTTTTTGCGCGTTCCTCTGAAATGACACCGGTTGGACTGTTATATGATATCCAGTCAGGGCTGCAAATTCGTTTGAATAATGCCCCGCTTAAAAAGTTATCAGATTTGGCAGTTAACACTCCTCTACAATTTATTTCTGCAAATTGTCACCAGTTTTTTGAGTTAGGCCCAAAATTTCGTCGCAAGATGATAGATTGGGGTATGTTCCACGTGGAACACAAATTTAATTATCACTGGCAAACGTATAAAAAAGCGCTACTTCAGAAGAATGCAGCATTAAAAAACAAAAAGTCTAGAAATGAGACTGAACTATGGAATCAATATTTAATAAAGCATGGTTTAATCATAACGGACTATCGTGAAGCTTATTTAGATAAGCTCGTTAGTGTTTTTGAGCCATTATTCCATAAGCTCTGTCCATCGCTGAGTGACTGCAAGTTTACCGTCAAGTACAACAAGGGTTGGAGTAAGGAAAAATCTTTAGCCGAAATCCTGGATGAAAATTATGAGCGTGATCGGATTATGGGCTATAGTCGCAATGGTCCACATTCTGCCGATTGGACATTACGTATTAATGATGCCTCTGCTGAAGAAATGCTTTCTAGGGGACAGCAAAAATTGTTTTACCTGGGCCTATGCATGGCACAAATAATCATTTTACTGAACGAAAAAGATGTAAAAAACACGGTTTTATTGATTGATGATCTAAGCTCAGAGCTGGATTGGAACCATCAAATAACAGTCATAGATACACTACGAAATCTACCTGTACAGAGTTTCATAACGAGTACAAATAGCGAACTCGCATCATTAATCAATACAGACAAAGAAAAAGTGTTCCACGTGAAACAAGGTGAAATGATAGCTTCATAATGAGACTGTCAACAAACCTGTATAAGTAGTAGAATAGAAGGTTATTCAGCACATCCTCCATTTGGCCAGGAATAGTTTGATTATGACAACGGAAAAAAACAACAACACTTACGACTCTTCGAATATAAAAGTCCTAAAAGGACTTGATGCAGTTAGAAAAAGACCTGGTATGTACATCGGTGATACCGATGATGGCACAGGATTGCACCACATGGTTTTCGAGGTGTTAGATAATGCAATTGATGAAGCGTTAGCCGGTCATTGTAGTGAAATTCAGGTGCGTATACATCCAGATGATTCAGTATCAGTCATTGATAATGGTCGTGGCATTCCTGTCGACATCCACGAAGAAGAAGGTGTTTCTGCTGCTGAAGTTATCATGACGGTTCTTCATGCTGGCGGTAAGTTCGATGATAATTCATACAAAGTGTCAGGTGGACTTCACGGTGTGGGGGTTTCTGTTGTTAATGCATTATCCAAAAAGCTGGCAATGGAAATTCATCGGAATAACAGAGTTTATAAACAAACCTATACACATGGTGTACCCGACTCGCCATTAACAGATGTTGCAGACACAGAGATAACAGGAACAAAAATTCAGTTCTGGCCAAGTGAAGAAACATTCACTAACGTGACGTTTGACTACAATATCTTGGCAAAACGTATCCGTGAATTAGCTTTTCTGAATTCAGGTGTAAAAATCGTTCTAACCGATGAGCGTAATGAAAAGACAGAAACCTTCTTTTACGAAGGTGGTATCACTGCTTTTGTTCAGCACCTTAATAAGAACAAAGATCTGATCCACGAAAATATTATCAAGATATCAGGTGTGCGTGATGATGTTGCTGTCGAGTTATCGATGCAATGGAACGATTCATATCAAGAAAATATTTATTGCTTTACCAATAATATTCCGCAACGTGATGGTGGTACACACCTAGCTGGATTTCGTGCAGCCCTGACCAGAACCTTAAATCAATATATTGAAAGTGAAGGTTTGGCGAAAAAGTCTAAAGTCACAACAAGTGGTGACGATGCTCGCGAAGGCTTAACAGCAGTGCTATCGGTTAAAGTCCCGGATCCTAAGTTTAGCTCTCAAACAAAAGATAAGTTGGTGTCGTCAGAAGTAAGAACAATTGTGGAATCTTATGTGAATGAGTTTTTCCACGATTTCTTAATCGAAAATCCTACCGATGCTAAATTAATCGCCAATAAAATGATTGACGCCGCCCGTGCTCGGGATGCAGCAAGAAAAGCGAGAGAATTGACACGCCGAAAAGGTGTATTAGATATTGCCGGACTACCAGGTAAACTAGCAGACTGCCAAGAGAGAGACCCTGCCCTATCAGAATTATTCTTAGTGGAAGGGGACTCGGCAGGTGGTAGTGCCAAACAAGGCCGTGACCGTCGTACACAAGCGATATTACCGCTGAAGGGAAAAATTCTTAACGTAGAAAGAGCGCGTTTTGACAAAATGATCAGCTCTGCAGAAGTCGGAACATTAATTACGGCTTTGGGCTGCGGTATTGGTCGTGATGAATATGATCCTGAAAAGCTCAGATATCATCATATTATTATCATGACGGATGCTGACGTTGACGGTTCACATATTCGTACGCTTCTACTGACATTCTTTTATCGTCAGATGCCCGAGTTAATAGAGCGTGGCCATGTTTATATTGCACAGCCACCTTTATATAAAATTAAAAAAGGGAAACAAGAACGTTACGTAAAAGATGATGCTGAGATGGAGCGTTATCTTACTGAAGTAGCATTAACGAATGCGAAATTATATCCGGCAGAAAATGCTCAACCGATTGAAGGTACTGCACTGGCGTCTCTAGTAACGGAATATCAAACGGTCAATTCAATTATTGGTAGATTGTCTAATCATTATTACCCTGCGTTTCTGGATAAATTGGTGTACGAGCCTCAGATTCCAGACATGAATGATGATGCGGCGATTAATGCATGGCTAGCAAATATTGAAGTTGCTTTAAACAAAGGACTGCCGACAGGTACACAATTTAAACTGAGCATCAAACGTCAGGAAAATGAGCCCGTCGGTACCATTAATATTAGCTATAGCAGACATGGTATCAGCACAGACTATCACGTACCGGGTGAATTCTTTGATAGTACTGAATATCAGAAGATTTTAGTATTTTCTAATAAAATCAATGGTTTGTTCGGTGATGGTGCACGGGTTGAACGTGGTGAAAGACAACAAGAAGTCAGTTATTTCTCACAAGCGGTCACTTGGTTGTTAGCCGAAGCCAGACGAGGGCAACATGTCCAGCGCTATAAAGGTCTGGGAGAGATGAATCCTGATCAATTATGGGAAACCACAATGGATAAGTCTAAACGTAGACTACTTCAGGTAAGAATCAATGATGCTATTGCAGCCGATGAAACATTCAACACGCTGATGGGTGATAATGTTGAACCGCGTAGAGAATTTATTGAAACACATGCATTACAGGTCTCGAATCTGGATATCTAAATCCAGGAATCTTTCCTGATTAAATAAGTCATACAGCCGATAGGTTGTGTGACTTTTTTATGCATAAAAGAAAGTGAAGGAAACGGTATGTCCGAAACTGAAAATCAGTATGACTTGGTACAAAGAATCTTGCATTGGTTAATCGCACTGGCGATATTAGCGATGATTGCTATTGGGCTGTATATGGTTCAGCTTCCCAAAGAATGGGAATTACCGCCAGGCCAGGAGAGTGTAAGGGCGTTTTGGTTTTTATTGCACAAGTCACTCGGTATAAGTGTCGCTGTTCTCATTGTGCTGCGCATAGCGTGGCGATTATCACACAAAGCACCACAACTGCCCTCTTACATTCCATCGTGGCAACAGCGGCTTTCTGGTGGCGTTCATGGGCTATTATATGTATTGATGGTTGCTATGCCTTTCACCGGATATCTTCAGTCAATGTACAGCAAATACGATACTAAGCTCTGGGGCATTGTGTTACCCAGGCTAGCTGAAGCGGATCCTGATATGAGAGAGTATTTCAGTGAAATACATGAAATTCTTGCATTTACATTGATCGCTATACTAGTCATTCATATCGGCGCAGCAGTAAAACACCGTCTCAGTGGTAATACTATTAATCAGCGAATGTCATTATTTTCTAGGAAATAAAGAATGAGGCATCTCGGAAAAAAAAGGCCCTGACAGGGCCTTTTTTATATCGCTAAGCAAAAAAATAGGCTTAATGAAGTTTGATTTTAGGATGTACACTACGTCTAAAGATATGTGATAACGACAGCATCGCTACACGGAAAGGCCCAAATAAGGCTACCTGATGCATCTTATACAGCGACAGATACATGAGACGCGCCATAAAGCCCTCAATCATCAAGCTACCTTTGCTCAGGTTGCCCATCAGGTTACCAACAGTACTGTACTTACCAAGAGAGACCAGTGAACCGTAATCATGATATTCAAATTCAGGTGCTACCTTACCTGCCATCCGGTTACGTATTGACTTGTATACAACAGATGCCATTTGATGAGCTGCTTGCGCGCGTGGTGGAACATTTTCATCGTGACCCTGCCATTTACATGCACAGCAATCGCCGATGGCGTAAATATCATCGTCAAGGGTTGTTTGCAGTGTCTGTCTGACAACAAGTTGATTCATCCAGTTAGTTTCAAGTCCAGCGATATCTTTCAGGAATTCAGGTGCTTTGATACCAGCTGCCCAAACTTTTATAGATGCAGGGATGGTTTTACCACTCTCAGTAAATATAGCCTTATCATTGACTTCTACGACGCGTTCGCCGGTAAGAACATCAACCCCAAGTTTTGTAAGTTCACTTGTGGTGGCTGCTGATAAGTTTTCTGGTAAACCAGGTAAAACGCGGTTTGCGGCTTCGATGATGCTAATTTTTACGTCCTGAGGTTGTACTTCATCCAGACCATAAGCCGTCAGTAAGTGAGAAACCTCATGCAATTGAGCACTAAGTTCTATACCAGTAGCCCCCGCGCCGACAATTGCGATATTTAGCTGGCCTTCGTCTAGCGGTTTGCCTTGCGTATGCGCGCGCAGATAAGCCTCAAGCAGTTTATTCTGGAAAGATTCAGCTTGTTTGGTTGTATCGAGGAATAAACAATGATCACGAACACCTTTTATACCAAAATCGTGACTGACGCTGCCGACAGATATCACAAGATAGTCATATTCAAATTCACGACGTGGAATAATCTCAACACCATCGGGGTTGAGCGTTGGTGCAAGAGATATTGTCTTGCGGTTTCTGTCGAGACCATCCATTTTGCCAAGACGGAAGCGAAATCCGCTAGCGTTAGCCTGACTCAGGTATTCAATTTCGTCTTCATGAGAATCGAGCGTGCCAGCTGCAACTTCATGAAGAAGTGGTTTCCAGATGTGAGTGTGCGTATTATCGACAAGCGTAATTTCAGCCTTGCCTTTTTTACCCAGTTTTTTGCCGAGTTTAGTGACCAATTCAAGGCCACCTGCTCCACCACCGACAACCACAATTTTTGGAATACTGTTAGACATTCGCAAAGGCTCCAATCTGACGCAAAATTACAATGAGTTATCGATTTTAACGTAAAAAACCTTATAAAACCTATCTTATTTTTACTATATCTGTTTAGTCTGGCAAAATTTACACCTTAACTTATTCACAGAGAAATGAAATGCAAGCAAGGCCTGAAAAACCTCGTCTGGCTTGGGCTGTTACTGGCTCAGGGCATTACCTGAAAGAGTGTCTGGAAATTGTCCGGGAATTAGAGGATGTGGACTTGTTTTATAGCCGTGCAGGTGAAGAAGTCGTGAGAATGTACGGATATGACCCAAAATCCCAAGTACCAGAGGGACGGGTTTACCGTGACAGAGCCGCCAGTGCGCCACCTGTGGGCCTTTTTTATCGGGGTGATTACCATAGTTTAGTAGTAGCACCAGCGACATCTAATACCGTGGCTAAGATGGTATTAGGCATTTCTGATACCTTAGTGACAAACATTTTTGCTCAGGCAGGTAAGTGCCAAATCCCAAGTATCGTGCTGGCCTGTGACTCTGAGCCGGAGATTGATACACCTGCACCAGATCGAATCGTGCGTGTTTGGCCTCGCAGGATCGATCTTGAGCACACCAAGACGTTGAGAACATTCGAAGCAACCACCGTCGTAGACGATGCTGACCAGCTGTTTGCTGCACTGAAAATACGCCTGAAAGAGGTGGGCTGAGTCCCGCATGTCTGAAAGAATTTTGTTTATCACCGGCAAGCTTGCAGAACCAAGTGTAAATCAGGTTTTACAGGAAATGGCACCCCTGCCATTTGATTACCGGGTACACCAAATTGGTGTGTCGGTGGCGGCGTTGATAACGGATGCGATGATCGCACGCAGGCTTAAAGCAGAAGACTATCAGGACTGTGACGAAATTATCGTACCGGGGCGGTGCCGTGGTGACCTTGAAGCGCTGGGTAAAGAATTAGGTATTAAAATTACACGTGGACCAGATGAAATTAAGGATCTGCCAATCCACTTTGGTCGAGCAAAAAAACGCCCCGATCTGAGCCGCTATTCCGTTGATATTTTCGCAGAAATTGTTGATGCACCAGAACGTACGATTGATAGCATTATCGACCGAGCAAACTATTACCGTGATAATGGTGCCGATGTCATTGATATTGGTTGCTTACCTCAAGAGTCATTTCCACACCTTGAAGAAGCTGTTAAAGCATTACATGATAATGGTTTTAAAGTAAGTGTGGACTCACTATCATTGCCGGACTTAAAAAGAGCCGCTAATGCTGGCGCGGACTACTTATTGAGCCTTACTGAAAAAACCATCGACCTTGCTAAAGAAACCGATGCTATACCGATATTAGTTCCAGCTGAACCAGGTTCACTCGAGTCATTAGAACGAGCGATGGAAATAATGGAACGATGGGGCAAACCGTATATTGCTGATCCGATATTAGATCCCATCCATTTTGGCCTGACAGCATCTATCGTTCGTTATTATCAATTAAGAGAAAAATACCCTGATATTCCAATAATGATGGGAGTGGGTAATTTAACTGAGCTTACAGACGCAGACACCAGCGGCATCAATGCGATGCTGTTTGGCATTATTTCAGAGCTGAATGTAAGTTGTGTTTTGGCTACCGAAGTCAGTCAGCATGCGCGACGAGCTATAAGAGAAGCGGATGTGGCAAGAAGGATGATGTATGCAGCTAAACAGGATAATAGTTTACCGCGAGATTTTACGGCTGACCTTCTAGTTGCGCATGAACGGAAACCCTTTACGGATAGTCGGGATGAAATTATAGCGCTGGCTGAAAACATTAAAGATCCGAACTATCGTATAAAAATTGCAGCTGATGGCATCTATTTGTTTAATCGTGACGGTATTATTCATGATGTGGATCCGTTTGAGTTTTATCCACACCTTGAAGTAGAAAATGATCCTGGACATGCATTTTACTTGGGTGTGGAACTTGCCAGAGCACAAACAGCCTGGGAATTAGGTAAACGTTATACTCAGGATGAAGAACTTCAGTGGGGTTGTGCTGTATCGAGAGAGGAAGACGATCTCAGCGAGCAGAAAGAAGAAGGCACCACGATGAAGAAAACAAAGAAACAACGTGCCTGCGGGACAGCTGAGGCCAGTGATACCGCGCGAGAAAGTATGAAAAAAATCGTGCGTGATGAGAAAGCCCCTAAAGTGAAAAAACGACGTACGGCCTGTAGAACGGCAGAGTCCGATAAAAAGAAAAAGGAGCGCCCCTGTGGCACGGCTGACCGCAAAGATTCATGAAGTCATCGTAACAACAAAAAATGCTGATGGTACGGCGCATCATGCGCCGATGGGAATTAGTGAAGTAAACAATTACTTTCAAATAAAACCATTTAAACCCTCAACAACATACAACAATCTGATGAACCAGCGGTCGTGTAGTATTAATTATATTGATGATGTTCGTGTATTTGCTGGGGCATTAACCGGGCATCGACAATGGCCAATATCACCATGCGAAAAGGTGGATGGGCTCTATTTGACGGATGCGCTAAGTCATAGTGAAATCGCAATTCAGAATGTGGATGACGATGATCCGCGTGCATGTTTTTATGGTGCTGTGGTAAATGAACAGCAACACGGCTTATTTCGTGGTTACAACCGTGCCCAAAGCGCCGTGATTGAAGCGGCGATTTTGGTCAGTCGACTGTCCATGCTGCCGGAACAAAAAATTCGCGATGAAATTAACTACTTAACCATTGGCATGGAAAAAACCGCGGGAGAACGCGAGTGGGAAGCCTGGGGATGGTTAATGGAAAAGGTTAAACAAGCAGGTATCGATGTCGAATAACACAAAGTGGCTTGCCAGTGTTCAATCGCTGGAAGAAGCGCAAAGCTTGAACGAGTGTCTGCCAGATATACTTGACATGAAACAACCGGCACAAGGCGCCTTGGGTGCCCTGCCACTGGATGTGGTGAAAAATGTCGTCAAATGGGCATCAGGTCGGTGTTTAACCAGTGCCACAGTTGGTGATTTGCCAATGCAGGTTCAATTCATTGAACCTGCAATTATGAAGATGGCTGAAACAGGTGTGGATTATGTCAAAGTAGGCTTATTTGGCGGCGATGAGCAGGCTGAATGTCTGCAAGAATTAACGCCGGTTATCAAACAACTTAATACACCGGTCATTGCCGTGACGTTTGCTGATCGTCACTATGAAAAGGATGTGATAAAACAGGTATTGCAGACAGGATTTAGCGGTGTAATGATCGATACCGCTGAAAAAAATGGTCGTTCCTTGTTGGATCTTTGGTCCGTTGATGCCCTGACTGACTTTGTAAACGTCGTAAAAGATGCACAACAATTATGTGGTTTGGCAGGTGCATTACGCATTGATGACATTGCTACCCTGCGAACATTACAGCCGGACTATCTTGGCTTTCGCAGTGCCCTTTGTCCAGACCGAAAACGAAATGGAACCTTATCCGTAACATTGGCCAAAACTATCGCGTCAGCGTTACAGTAAACGTTATAAGCAGGCTTTATTGGCAGGACGCCAGTGAAATAGGTCATCATTAAATCGCAAGGAGGCGAACATGCAACTTGTTCAACGTTTTATCCGTGTTTTTTTAATTCTTACCCTGCTTACCTTTAACGGGATCGTTCATGCTGCTCAGGCCATGCCGCCAGTGCAGCTGGCCAGTGTGTATAAGTCAGACAATGCTGAGCCAATATCAGCCTACCTCGTCAGCGAGAAATTTGATGGTGTTCGAGCTATATGGACCGGCACAGAACTACTGACGCGAAGTGGAAACCTTATTAATGCCCCGGACTGGTTTACTGCTCCCCTCCCTGATGTGTGGTTGGACGGTGAGTTGTGGACAACGCATCAGGACTTTGCCCGGCTCAGTGGTATTGTGAGAACACAAACACCTGTTGATGAGGAGTGGCAACATGTTAGTTACCGCGTATTTGATATGCCTGATAAAAATTTGCCGTTTGAGCAACGTTATCAAAACTACACTCGTTTAATCACTAAACTAGATCTGCCTCATCTCAAAACAGTTAAACAACAACGCGTTGCGAGTAATGCCGCATTAAAAGATCTATTACAGCAAAAGCTTGAGCACGGCGCGGAAGGTCTGATTCTACACCTCGCCTCTGCCAAACATCAGGGTGGCAGAACAGAGGCGTTATTAAAATTAAAACCTTACGACGATGAAGAAGCTGTCGTTATTGGACACCTGCCTGGTAAAGGCAAATATACCCATCAGTTAGGTGCATTACGCGTTAAAAATGCTCAAGGTCAAATTTTCGCTATTGGCAGTGGTTTATCCGATCAAGATCGCCTAAATCCGCCTGCGATTGGAACGGTTATCACCTATCGTTATCAAGGTTATACCAAAAATGGCTTGCCTCGTTTTGCTCGTTTTTTGCGTATCCGTGACACCGAACTGGATTAAATCTGACAAATAAGAAGAATAGGCCATGCGTTTGATTTTTAGTGTTCTCAACAGTGATATAAACGTAACAATGTATGGTTGGTTTGTATCAATGTATATGTTTAATTTTAGCTAACGTGAACGGTTTTTTTCACTAGGATAGCTACTATAGGTCTGACAATAAGAACGCAAATAAAGGCCGCTGGCATGGCAATTTTATAAGCATGTAAAACATCACTGATGTAATGCGAAGACCAACCCTGGTTAACGCCAGTAATAATTAAGCACATTAACATGGCCATAATCCCTGCCATATAAAAAGCAAATACATAAGATGTCAATTTGACGGGTAACTTCTTTGTTTTCATTACTGACTCCTCTTAATTTATGGTGAGAAGTTTAACCATGTTACTGTTAAGTAAATAGAGGGTATAAACTAAATAAATTATTAAGTTAAAGTTAGCAATATTGTGTTGCTTATAGGGAATCAACAGATGGATACGATGCGTGGTGTAGAGAGTTTTGTCAGATCGGTGGAGTTAGGCAGTCTTGCAGCCGCATCAAGAAGGTTAGGTATTAGCGCAGCGGCGGTCAGCCAGAATATTGCCCGATTAGAGTCTGCTTTAGCTACACGTTTACTTACCAGAACGACAAGAAGTCTGGCATTAACAGATAGCGGAGAAGTTTATTACCAGCGAGTAAAAGGTCTGTTGCAAGAGATGGAGCTGGCGGCAGAAGCTGTTTCATTAGTTGATGGTAAAGTGTCTGGACGACTGAAAATAGCCTGCTCTGCAGCCTTTGCACGGCATGTATTAGCTCCGTTACTCCCCATGTTTTATGAGCAGTATCCAGAACTGAGTATAGAGCTTATGGCCAGTGACAGACATGTTGACCATCGGCAGGAAGGCATTGATGTCAGTATTCGAATTCGAGAGCAACTGGATGATAGCCTGGTGGCGAATCGACTTACTACCGTTCCGCTTGTTTATTGTGCTTCCCCTGATTATCTAGATAAAAATGGTGTTCCAGATTCTATTGCTGAATTACGTCAGCATAGATGTTTGCTGTTTAAAATTCCTGTTGATGAAAAAATAGTCGGGTGGTCTTTTATAAGGCATGGTGAACGCTTCCAACCAGAAGTCAGAACAGCCATGATTTGTGATGATATTGATATGTTGGCGAATATCACCGTTGCAGGCGGAGGTATTGCGAGATTAGCCGCTTTTGTTGCAACCCCTTATATTGCTGAAGGAAGACTCATTCCCTTATTTGAAGCTGGCAATCACTCTGAACTTCATGGTGAAGCGGAACCTTTAGATTATTATTTCTGTGTTGCTGATCGTTTTGCAAAAACGCTAAAAGTACGGGTTTTTCAGGACTTTTTGCATCAGAATTTACCTAATAGCTGGGATAAGGGAGAGTAGGTACCATTAAGCCCCCTACTCCACCCATCCATTACGCTAGGCTGCCTGAGATTGGCGTAACTCTCTGGCGGCTTCAACCATGGCTTCCAGCGCGGGTTTCACTTCTGCCCATTGACGGGTTTTCAGGCCACAGTCGGGGTTGACCCACAAACGTTCAGCCGGAATTCGCTGTGCCGCTTTTTTCATCAGGGTTTTCATGTACTCCACATTAGGAATATTCGGTGTATGGATGTCATATACACCCGGTCCAATTTCATTGGGGTAATCAAAGGCATTAAAGACATCCAGTAGTTCCATATCTGACCGTGAGGTTTCAATGGTGATGACATCAGCATCCATCGCAGCAATTGATTCAATAATGTCATTGAACTCGGAATAGCACATATGGGTATGGATTTGCGTTTCATTCGCTACGCCATTGGCAGTGACTCGGAAACAACGTACCGCCCAGTCAAGGTAGTCTTGCCATTCAGCACGACGCAGCGGTAGCCCTTCGCGTAATGCCGCTTCATCGATTTGAATGATGTTAACCCCAGACTTTTCAAGATCCAGTACTTCATCACGAATGGCCAGGGCCAGTTGTAAACACGTGTCTGAACGTGGTTGATCATCACGAACAAAGGACCAGTTCAGCATGGTGACAGGGCCAGTCAGCATGCCTTTTACAGGCTTATCGGTCAGTGATTGAGCATAATTAATCCAGTCGACGGTCATTGCACGGGGTCGTGCGATATCCCCAAAGATGATAGGAGGTTTAACACAGCGTGAACCGTAAGATTGCACCCAAGCAAACCGGCTGAAGATATAACCATCGAGTTGTTCGCCGAAGTATTCCACCATATCGTTTCGCTCTGCTTCACCGTGCACCAGAACATCCAGCCCAACTTTTTCCTGCTCTTCAATTGCCAGCTGGATCTGTTGGTGCATTTTGGCTTGGTAGGCGGTAAAGTCTATCTCTCCTTTACGAAACAATTGACGTGTTTGCCGAATATCGGTGGTTTGTGGAAACGAGCCAATGGTGGTCGTGGGATAAAGCGGCAGCTTGACCTTGCTACGCTGTAATTCAGCGCGTTCAGCATAAGGTTGTTGGCGATTTGCCATGGCATCGGTAACTGATTGGAGACGCTGTTGAATGTCACTACGGTGTACTCGCGTAGAGTTTTCTCGATGCGCAATCGAGTTAGCATTTTCGGCTAGTTCTGCTGCAAGGGCGTCACGGCCTTCATTCAGCGCGGTGGCGACAATAGCCAGTTCATCGAGCTTTTGCTCAGCAAATGCCAGCCAATCTTTTACTTCAGTATCGATATCCGTTTCGCTGTTTAAGTCGACAGGAACATGCAATAACGAACAGGATGGCGCCAACCAAAGCCGTTGCTGAAGACGTATATAAACAGGTTCGAGCCAATCCAGCGTTGCGTTAAGGTCTGTCTTCCAGATATTTCTTCCATTGATTATGCCGATAGATAACACTTTATGTGGTGGTAACCAGTCGACCACCTTAATGACTTCATCTCGAGCATTAATGGCATCAATATGCAGCCCTGCTGTGGGTAATTCACAGGCCAGCTGCAGGTTTTCTTTCAGACTGCCAAAATAAGTCGTCAGCAGTAATTTAACTGGTGTTTTGTTTAAAGCAAAGTAGGCCTGGTTTAGAGCATGCTGCCAGTCCTTATCCAGTTCCGTAACAAGGATGGCTTCATCTATTTGTACCCACTCAATACCTTCTTTTGCTAACAGGTTTAACAAAGCTTCGTATACGGGCAAGAGTTTAGGTAGCAGGTCAAGTTTGTTGCTGTCATCCTTGCTTTTACCAAGCCAAAGGTAGCTGACGGGGCCGAGAATAACGGGTTTGGCATTGACGCCTTGCTGCGTTGCTTCTCTTACGTAAGACAGATAGCGCTCAGCATGAAGTTCAAATGTGGTATCTGCGTCGAATTCCGGGACCAGATAATGATAATTTGTGTCAAACCATTTAGTCATTTCAGCTGCTGCTACAGACGTTTGTTCAACGGCTTTGCTGGTTTGACCTCTGGCGGCTTGAAAGTATTGATCCAGTTCAGACAGTCCACTACGAGCGCGTCGAGGCAAGTTACCTAGCAGTAAGCTGGTGTCTAGCACATGATCATAAAATGAAAAGTCGCCTACAGGACTAAAATCCAGCTTTTTTTGGCTATTCCAGTGTTTTTTTCTTAATTCAGCGGCTTGCCGTTCCAGAGCAATAAGCGATGTTTCACCACGCCAGTAGGCTTCTAGAGCAAATTTTAATTCTCGTTTCTTCCCTATACGTGGGAAGCCCAGGTTATGTGTTTTTACCATGTTATGTTCCTTTACAAATCGTGGGCCATTGTAAAGTTGATAAAAGATAAGGAATAATGATATTTATTTCTTAATCTATAAGAATATTTCATACATGATTGAGCGTACCCATTTAAAAATTATTCAGGCTTTGGCAGAGCATGGCAGTCTAACGGCGGCTGCAAACGCCTTATATGTCACTCAGCCGGCATTAACTCATCAGGTTCGTTACCTTGAGCAGAAGTTAGAGGTTCGTCTTTGGGAGAGACAGGGAAGAAAATTGAGGCTCACCCAAGCTGGTCAGCTTTTATTAAAAACGGCAAGGCAGGTATTACCTGTTTTTGAGCAGGCAGAAAATACAATGCAGGCTCTGGCTGATGGTAAGCAAGGGGTGTTAAAGATTGGTGTGGAGTGTCATCCATGCTATGAGTGGTTAAAAGCAATATTAACGGACTATCTGATCGCGATGCCGAAAATGGATGTAGATATTGTTCATAAATTCCAGTTTTCCGGTTTGGAAGGACTATTAAATCATCACATAGACTGTTTGGTGACGCCGGATAAAGTGACACACAAAGATTTATTTTATGCGCCATTATTCGAGTATGAAATGGTGTTGTTGGTAGCAAGTACTCACTCACTTTCTGGGCTGGATTATATAGAAGCAGAGGCATTGGAATCGGAGTTATTGATGACTTTTCCCGTGCCGCATGAACGCTTAGATATTTATACTCAGTTCTTACTGCCTGCCAATGTAAAACCACAACATAAAACGATGGAATCTTTAGATATCATGGTACAAATGGCGAGCCTGAACCGTGGTGTGACCGTATTACCTGATTGGTTGGCTAAACAATATTGCCAGGAAATTCCTGCTTCTATCGTTAGATTAGGGCAGCATGGTGTGATGAAAACCTTATTTGCAGCGATGCGGGTGGGTGAACAGACGGTGCCCTATATGGCAACATTTTTAGAAATGGGACAGAAAAAAGGTGCTTTAGGAATCAAGCAGACGAAATAACATTTCCCGGATAGTGTTAGGTTCAAAAGGCTTGTTGAGAATGGCTGAGACACCTGCCTGTTCGACCTGACCAAGTCGGGCTTCATTATTTTCTGTGGTTAAGATCATGATTGGAATGGCGTCATTACCCATATCATTTCTGATGTACTGAACCAACTCGTGACCATCCATTTCAGGCATATTCAGATCGGTGACAATCAGGTCATAGTGATTTTCGTTAATTTTATCCAAAGCTTTACGACCATTTTCAGCATCGTCAATATGCTGAATGCCCATCGTACTGAAAATACGCATAATGTGATTACGTGAAGTCAAACTATCGTCAACAACCAACAAGTTCAACTCACTGACATCATAACTTTCCAGCGTAATTTCTTCTGGATCAATGATATCTAACGTGGCCCTTATAGCCCGTTGTAAGTCTTTATGATCGAAGGGTTTGGGCAGGATAGCAATCACTCCAGCCTGACGGACAGGTTCCAGCGCTGCATGCCCTTTTTCACTGGAAATCAGCATATATGACAGATTGAGCTCAGGATGATCTTGTATCACAGTTTCAATAAGCTCATTAGCCGTCATATCCGGTAGATACATGGCTGTAATCACCAGATCGGGTGGGTATTTACTAATCAGCGCTAATGCTTCTTTACCGCTACTGACGCCATCAATTTTATGAACACCCTCTTCATTCAGATGTCGCATGATGAGCTTGAGTTGCATGGCTGAAGGTTCAACCAGCAGAATAGATAAATCGTTAGCTGTAAGTAAGGCCATAGGCTTAGTGTCTTACCAAGTCATTTTCGACTTGGTTACGTGTTTGTTGCGTTGTCAGAATTTCAATAATGCTTAATGCAAAATCCATGGCGGTACCTGGTCCTTTTGAAGTAATTATTCTGTCATCGATGACAACAGTTTGATCAATGAGTGATATTTCAGGCCAATCTTCTTGTTTCAATACGCCCGGATAACAGGTAGCACGGTGTTGATTAAGGATCTTTGCATTCGCTAATACCAAAGGTGCAGCACAAATTGCTGCGATATATTTATTAGCATTTAACTGATTTTGTAATAAGGTCGCGATACGAGCATCGCTATTGAGATTGTTCGTGCCGGGCTGACCGCCCAGCAGAACAACCATATCAAACGTTGACTCTTTGACATCATCTATCAGGCTATCAGCAGCTAATACCACTTGTCTGCTGCCGGTGACCTGATGACGCTGGGTCAGGCTGGCTGTCACCACATTGATCCCTGCTCTCCTCAGTAAGTCGATAACGGTGACCGCTTCAATTTCTTCAAAGCCTTCGGCGAGAGGAACCAATACAGTTGACATAAGCTATCCTTTATTTTTTAAGGATGGTCATTCCTTTTAACAAATTCAGTGCTTGTGATAATGCATAATCAGAGACTTCAAGAGGTTGCTCTTTCTCTTTATCCGCTTGGTTCTGTTCAGCATTGGCTTTTTCTTCTTCGTCACCATTGACCAGATGATGAGCCAGATCACGTTCTCTTAGCGGAGTAAATTCTGCGTCTTCAATAGCAGAAATATGCACTGGTTTTAGTTCGATATCCGGAACAATACCTTCTGCCTGAATAGAACGGCCTGAGGGTGTGTAATAACGAGCTGTTGTCATCTTAACAGCAGTGTCATTAGTGAGAGGCATTACAGTCTGCACAGAACCTTTACCAAAGGTTTTTGTACCCATAATGACCGCACGATCATGATCTTGTAAGGCACCAGCAACAATTTCCGAGGCAGATGCAGAACCACCATTAACCAATACAACTAATGGAGCTCCTTTCAGCATATCGTCAGGAGTGGCGTGGAATTTCTGATCAGAATCTGGAATACGGCCTTCAGTGTAAACAATGAGCCCTTTTTCAATGAAGGCATCAGAGACTTCAACCGCGGCATCTAATACACCACCAGGATTGTTGCGCAGATCCAGCACCAGTCCATTTAGCTTGCCATCATTTTCTTTTTTCAGTTCAGAGATGGCTTCTCTTAAGCTTTCACCGGTCCGTGACTGGAATGTTGAAATACGAACATAGGCGTAACCCGGTTCCAGCATTTTTTTCTTAACACTCTCGACTTTGATGATGGCGCGAGTGACATTAATTTTGAGTGGCGTATCTTCACCTTCACGAATGATGGTTAGCATAAGGTCAGTGCCTGGTTTGCCACGCATGATATCCACTGCATCATTCAGGGTCATTCCTTTTACAGGAGTGTCATCAAGACGAATAATCAGATCACCCGGTTTGATACCGGCTTTTGCAGCAGGCGTATCGTCAATTGGTGTGACGACCTTAACAAAGCCATCTTCCATGCTGACTTCAATACCCAGTCCACCAAATTCGCCAGAGGTACCTTCACGCAGTTCTTTGAACTGTTCTTTATCGAGATAGGTTGAGTGAGGATCCAGACCGGAAAGCATGCCGCGGATAGCATTTTCCAGTAACTGTTTATCTTCAACAGGTTCTACATAACTACTTTTAATCCTGCCAAAAATCTCTGAAAAAGTACGTAAGTCTTCAAGAGGTAGGTCCGGTTTTGTTGCTTCCTTGTCAGCAAAAACCATTTGGCCAAATACGAGGGTGGCACCTAAAATTACACCGCTGGTAATTAAGCCGAAATCACGTTTAAAAAAACTCATATTCCTTCCTTAATCGATAAGACTTGTCAGCCTTGTTTCCCCAACCATTTTAGTGGATTTGTTGGGCTGCCTCGATGACGAATTTCAAAATAAAGGCCGGATAGGCCACGAATTCCTTGTTCGCCAGATTGTGCTATAACGTCGCCGGCTTTGACATACTCACCGACATCTCTAAGTAATGATTCATTATTGCCATAAAGAGTCATATATTGATCACCATGATCAATGATGATTAATAGACCAAACCCTCTCAACCAATCAGCAAAAACAACTCGACCTGCTGCTGTGGCTTTGACATCGTTTCCAGTTGGTGACGCAATGACGATACCTTGCCATTTGAGTTTACCAAGATTTCTCGAGCTGCCATAGCGGGCAAGTAATTTTCCATTAACAGGCCACGTTAGTTTACCTGTCAGACGTGGAAAAGGTGTGTTTGGTTTCACAGGTGTTGAATTATTGTTAGGCTTCGCTACCGGTGCTGTTGGCGCTGATTTTTTGCTAAGGGAATCCAGCAATTGTTGTAGATTCCGCTCTTCATCTTTCAAAGACGCCAGACGACTGTCTTGTGTCGATATGGTGTTATCCAGCGCAGCTAGCGTGGCTTTCCTTTGTTTGGTTTGTTGTTCAAGTTGAGCCTGTTTCGAACGCTGCTGCGTCAGCATATTTTCTAAAGATTGCTGTGCAAGTAAAACATCGCGTTGCTCGTCGTTGAGTTTCACCAGCAGTTGATGAATATTTTCTAGTTCCTGCTGCCTTGCCTGATGAAAGTAGCGAAAATAGGTGCTTCCTCGACTAAGAGTAGACACATCTTTCTGGTTTAACAATAGCTCCAGATAACTGGGTTCTGAATGAACAAAAGCAGAACGTATTTGGCTATATAAGGCATCAAGCTGCTGTTTTTGCTCTTTTTCTTTGATGCCCATCTTTTGACGTAGCGCTTCGACCTCTTTGTGTTTATCGTTAATCTGCGCTTTAAGTTTTCGAAGTTGTTTGTTCAGTTCAGAGACTTGTCGGCTTTGTGTTTTTAACTGATCGAGAAGTGCCTGCCGGTCTGCTTTTTTTTCTGACAGATCACTATTCAGCGATTTTATTTCTTTGCGAACATCGTCCAGACGCGATGCTGAATCTGTTTCAGCATGAACACTGAAACAGATCAGCAGGCTTAAGCATGCCAGTAATATTCTCAACGTCACTTGAAAAGCTTATTGGGCTATTACTAAGAGTTTTTTACCCATTTCGTCTGGAATGGTGAGCCCCATTAATGACAACATGGTTGGTGCAATGTCTGACAAAGTCCCCCCATCGACACAATGAGCCTCGCGACCGGCAAATAATAATGGCACGACATTATTGGTATGTGCAGTATGAGGCTGTCCGGTTTCATGATTGACCATACGCTCGGCATTGCCATGATCTGCTGTCACCAGCATTTCACCGCCCACTTTTTCAATAGCTGTCCAAATTTTCCCCAGACTGACGTCCAGAGTTTCGATGGCTTTCACAGCTGCGTCAAAATTACCGGTGTGGCCTACCATATCGGCATTCGCGAAGTTACAAATGATGACATCGTATTTTGCACTATTGATCGCTTCGACAAGTTTGTCTGTGACTTCCGGGGCATTCATCTCTGGTTGTTGATCATAGGTATCAACTTTAGGCGATGGGATCAGAATACGGTCCTCACCTTCATACGGGGTATCCTGACCGCCATTAAAGAAAAAGGTCACATGCGCATATTTCTCAGTTTCAGCAATACGTAGCTGAGTTTTGCCCTGGGCAGATAAGTATTCACCCAGAATGTTATGTAATTTTTCTGTTGGGAAGGCGATAGGCGCAGTGAAGTCTTTTTTGTATTCGGTTAATGTCACAAAGTCAGCAAGCTGAATTTTTCTTGGTAAAACAAAACCGGAAAATTCAGGATTGATGAAACATTCCGTCAGCTCACGAGCCCGGTCAGAACGGAAGTTCATAAAGACAATGCTGTCACCGTCATTCACTTTTACCGGTGTGCCAATCGTGGTCGCTTTAACAAACTCATCGGTTTCTTCGCGTTGATATGCTGCACGTAGACCTTCAATCGCTGTGTCAGCATGATATTGGCCTTTACCTTCGGTGATGAGCTGATAGGCTTCTTCAACTCGATTCCAGCGGTTGTCTCTATCCATCGCATAAAAACGACCGATGATGGTAGCAAGTTGACCTGTTCCTGATTTTTTGAAGCTTTCTTCTAGTTTCTCAATCGCCGCTTCAGCACTTTTAGGTGGGGTATCACGACCATCTAAAAAGGCATGAACATAGACTTGCTTGGCACCTTGTCTGGCTGCTAGCTCGACCATGGCGTGAATATGTTGTTCATGGCTGTGTACACCACCGTCGGATAATAAACCGAAGATATGCACAGCACTATCGGTTTTTTTGGCTTTATCAACCGCGTCAATCAGCACACGATTATCGAAAAACTCACCATTTCTGATGGCCAGACTGATACGTGTAAACTCCTGATACACAACCCGGCCAGCACCTAAATTCAAATGGCCGACTTCAGAGTTACCCATTTGATCACCCGGTAAACCAACACCTTCCCCTGATGCATTAATCAGCGTGTGTGGATATGTTGCCCACATACGGTCCCAATTCGGTGTATTTGCTGCAAGAATGGCATTATTTTCTGCGGATTCGCTGTAGCCCCATCCATCAAAGATGATGAGCGCCAGAGGTCTGTGTGTTTGCGTCATTGATAAGTCCTTAAAACGAAAAGTAGTCGGGCTATCTGCTGACTATCCCTTGTCTTGTATGTCATTAAGAATTGATGCCGTGTATTATATGGTGTTTTGTGATGAAATACAGTCACAGGTACTGACGGACAAAATTGTGGCACAAGCTTTAAACATAGATTCTATCGCGATTGATAACGATATCGAACGTGCTGCATTTGCACTGAAAGCGATGTCTCATCCTTTGCGCCTTAAGATTCTCTGCGCGATTGGTGAGCATGAGTTATCCGTTCAGGATATCGTTGAGCAGGTTGGCACCACACAAAGTAACGTATCACAGCATTTGGCAAAGTTACGTGAAAAAGACATTCTTATGTCACGCCGTGATGCTAATCGTATTTATTACCGTGTGAATGATGAGCGTACTCTCAGACTGATTGAGATGATGCGTGAAGTATTCTGTTCTGCAAAAAATTAATCTGATTTTAAGACAGTTTTAAGGGTTGCTATGGAAAATTTGGGTGAGTTCATCGTTAATCATTGGATGTTGAGTGCAGCATGGGTTGTATTGGCTTGGTTAGTTTTTTCTGATGCGATTAATCGTAAACTAACCGGATTACAGCCATTAGATGCTAATCAGTCGGTCAGACTGGTCAATCAGTACAAAGGTAAATTTGTTGATGTCCGGGAAGCAGATGAATTCGAGAAAGAGCATATTGCTGACTCGGTCAATCTTCCGTTATCCAAATTAGACGAAGAAATTAAAAAGTTAAAAAATAAATCGCAACCTCTGGTAATTGTCTGCGCTAGTGGTCAGCGTGCTCGGAATGCCGCCAAAAAGTTAAAATCAAATGACTTTGAAGAAGTTTATGTAATGACTGGTGGCATTAATGGATGGAAAGAGGCTAAATTGCCTCTGTTTAGTTAATCAAAACAAAATGGCAGGGTTATATTGTGGCTAAAGTAATTGTTTATTCTTCTGCTCACTGTCCTTACTGTGTAATGGCAAAACAGTTGCTGGAGCGTAAAGGCGTGAAATACGACGAAATTCGTGTGGATCTGGATCCTTCAAAAAGAGAAGAGATGATGAAAAAGAGCCAGCAAAGAACCGTGCCGCAGATATTTATCAATAATAAAGCCATAGGTGGCTACACTGATTTAGTTGCGATTGATCGCACTAAAGAACTAGATAGTCTCCTGGCGCAATCTTAAAACAAGAAGGAATAGAGATGGCTGAAGAAAACACAGCAACAGGTGAAGAACAACAAAAACCACGTTTTGTGATCCAAAAAATTTACACAAAAGATGTGTCTTTTGAATCACCTAACTCACCTGAAATTTTTCGTGATGAGTGGCGTCCACAACTGGATTTACAGTTAGGCAATGAATATAACCGTATCGACGATGACACACATGAAATCGTGTTATCTGTTACCGTCACCGCAAAAGTAGGCGATAAAACCGCCTTTCTAGTCGAAGTAAAACAGGCTGGTATTTTTACGCTAACGGGCTATACCACCGAAGAAATGGGACCGTTAGTCGGTAGTTACTGCCCCAATACGCTTTTCCCATTTGTCAGAGAAGTGGTGTCTGATCTAGTGACTAAGGGTGGCTTCCCGCAACTTGTATTGGCCCCCGTCAATTTTGATGCGATGTATCTCCATCAAAAAGAGCAAGTTGAGAGACAAGCTCAAGAAGCAAGAGCAAAAACGACGCATTAATATCCAGGAAACGGCGGTGTCTGAACAAGCCAATTTATTACCAACACTGGTGTTGGGCGCTGGGGCGTGGGGAACTGCGCTTGCCATGGCGATGGCCAGAAATGGTCATGAGACATGGTTATGGGGAAGAGACAAACTACATTGCGCAGAGATGCAAACATCGCGTGAAAATGCGAAATACTTGCCTGGTATAGCGTTCCCTGATGCTTTATCGGTAGTGGATGATGTGCATAAAGCCCTACAAAATTGTGGTCATGTGTTGATTTCAGTTCCCAGTAAAGCCTTTGTAGAAAGCTTGCAAATGATAAAGCCAGTACTTGCAGCTACAACGCCCGTGAGTTGGGCAACAAAAGGTTTGGCTCCTGATACCGGTGAGCTGCTTTATGATGTGGCTCGTTCAGTCTTGGGTGAAAATCACCCATTAGCGGTGATTTCCGGCCCTTCATTTGCCGCAGAAGTCGCGGCTAATTTACCGACGGCATTTACAGTAGCATCGGAAGATGGTGATTTTGCCAAACAACTGGCGGGTTTGTTTCATAGCCCAACACTGCGTGTCTACACAACTTATGATGTGTTAGGTGTGCAGATTGGCGGCACAGTCAAAAATGTGTTGGCGATTAGTGCGGGTATTTCTGATGGTTTAGGCTATGGAGCCAATGCCCGAGCCGCATTGATTACGCGGGGTATGGCCGAAATAAGACGCTTAGCGGCAGCACTGGGTGCGGAAACTGAAACCTTGTTCGGCTTGTCTGGTATTGGTGATTTGATTTTAACCTGCACCGATGATCAAAGTCGCAATCGTCAATTAGGTTTGGCGATTGGACGCGGACTCAGCGTTGATGATGCTGTTAAGTTTGTCGGTAAAACAGTAGAAGGAATGCATGCTGCACGTGAAGTCATGTTGAGAGCCCGTCAGGCTGACATTGAAATGCCCATTGTGGAGCAAGTATGCAAAATTTTGTTTGAAGGGTACGATCCACGAGAATCCGTTCAGGCATTATTATGCAGGGAACAAAAAGCAGAACTCACACCTCCCGTTAATTAAACGGGTTAACTAAAACGAGGAAGAATCTATGCGAGGCATTGTGAAGTACAGCACGGCAGTGACCGTTGCTTTAGCCCTGAGCCTGGGGCTGAGTGGTTGTGGTAACCCACTGAAAAAGTCTGATGATGTAGAAATTTCTACAGAAGGTAAAACCTTATTTGAAACAGGTTTGCAGTACGTCAAAATTGTTGATCGCGATGTTCCAGGTGTGGCAAACGATCACCCCTACTCAATTTCACCAGACACGATGCGTTCAGTTTTAGAATCGCTTTATGTGAATGAAAAGGTGTTGTTTAATCAGCGTCAAAATCCGCTGTTTTCACCTGCAGAGTTACAGATTCTGAGTAATGGTTTAGCGAATGGTTTAGGCCGTGCTCAGCCAAATGAAGATGTTACCTTTGTTACATTGGGTGTGCATCAGGGTATGATTGCCAAAGAGCGTCAAAGTGATAGTGGTCGTGTTTTCATGAGTGGTGGTCGCTTGAACATTATCTTCGGTTTGTTACACGAAGATTATCGTGACAAAGACCAATACACCGGTCAGGAAATTGACCGCCGCGTTAACCCACTGTTACCGGGTACCAGAAAGTTTGATTCTGAACCCGCTGTAAGAGTGGCGCTTGATAATGGTATGTCATATCACATTGATCCTGAAACAGGTAAAGAGAGAACAGACTGGATTGAGATTGATATTCCGACGGTTTTACAAACCATTGCTGAACGTCAAGCTGATTCAAAAGATGCGCTTATCAGTCCTGAGTTGAAAGAAGATATTGCACGTAATAAGCAAGAAACCAGCAATCTTCGTGATGACATGGCAAATATCAAAGAAGTCTTATTTGATATGAGCGAAAAAATGGATAAATTACAAAAAGAACTGGAAGCGTTGAAGAAATAATTCTAGGTATTTATTCAAACATTAAAGGGGCTTTCAGCCCCTTTTTTGTTGCTGTCATTCAGAGTTGATAGCGGCGGTCGTTTATTGAAAGCCGCGCTAACAATTCAAGGTTTTTAGTTAGACTCAACACTTTAAACTGCTGGCCCATCTGGTTTGGCATTAATAACTGCTTCAATCCTGCACTCTGTTGTAACCAGTCAGCAGAAGGCGTGTCGGTGTGAAACGCTGCAGCAATATCGGTAATGCCGCCTGCCATCAGAAAGTCGCTTTGCTCATGGAACCCCGCCACATCCAGCCCTCTTTCAAAGGCGACATCAGCCAGTGTAGTAAATTCCGTGTGAGCGGTAATGTCCTGCAAACCAGGTAAATAAAAGGGATCATCATTCAGTTGATGGCGATAGTAGCAGCATAAGGTCCCCTGCTTTCTTTCGTCGTTATAAAACGTGTTAAAGCTATAGCCATAATCAATTATAAAAAAAGCGCCTTTTTTTAGTGATTGGGCAACTGTACGTAACCATTGCTGCGAGGCTAAATGGATTTCGGTTTCGTAAATATCTGTTGAAATAAGCGTTTGAATGCGAGTCCCCTGCTGCATGAGTTCATCATCAGTCACAGGCATATCTCGCCAGGCAAAATAGTTATTGTTTAGACATACATGACGTTCATATAGCTGATGATCTTTTATTTTGATGAGGTTAACGGGCATGGCATCACATACTTCATTGGCTAGAATGACACCTTCAAACTGTTCAGGTAATTCATCTAACCAAACAAACCGATCTATGTGTTCGGGTAAAAGTTGTCGAATATACTGTTGCTGGCGTTGGCGTAAATCAGCACTGATTTCCAGAATGTAATAAAACTCAGGCAGCTCATGGCTTTTTTCCAGATAGGTCATGATGTCTATGGCGAGTTGCCCACTGCCAGCACCAAATTCAAGAATATGTTTTTGGGTTTTCTGGGCAAAGACATCGATGATATGGTTGGCGATGCTATAACCAAAAAAAGAGCTGATTTCAGGGGCGGTGGTGAAATCGCCCTGCTCGCCAATTTTATGGCTGCCAGCACTGTAATAACCATAACCTGGCGCGTACAAACAGGCATGCATATACTTGGCAAAACTGATTGTGCCACCTTCAGACTGTATTTGCTTTTTGATCAATTCTTTTAAAGCATCACTGTGTTGTTGCGCTTCAGGCGAAACAGTCGATAATGTGTGTTTATTATTCATCGTTGAGGAGTAGCAATTGCATCAGGTTGTATTGGTGACAGGCACCAGTCGTCGAGTCGGTTTGCATATGGCTAAGCGATTCCATGAACAAGGATGTAATGTGCTTGCACATTACCGTACCGAGACTGATGGTGTCCAAGAAATGCGTGAAATGGGTATTGATACCATTCAGGCAGACTTTAACTCCAAACAAGCTATCATGGCGTTTATTGAGGATTGCCAACAACGCTGTGAATCATTAAAAGCGATTATTCATAATGCCTCATCATTTTCGCCGACAGATGATGATCTAGAAAAAGCCGCTCAGCAGTATGAACAATTTTTTTATGTACATATGATGGCACCCTTTTTGATTAATGAAGGACTCAAAAACAAGCTAAAAGGAGACGCTGACAAACCGGCGGATATTGTGCATATCACCGATATCAATGTTGAGAACCCAACACCGCGATTTGATATTTATGGCACCACCAAGGCTGGCCTGCATAATATGATGCTGGTGTTGGCAAAAAAATATGCACCAGCAATCAAGGTCAATGCCGTTGCTCCCGGCCCTGTCTTGTTCACCGAGTCACATTCTGATGAGGTTCGTCAGCAGATGATGTCTGAAACACCACTAGCACGTGAAGGTGGTGCAGAGCCTGTTTTCCTGGCCGTCAAAAGTTTGTTAGACAATCCTTTCCTGACCGGTGTCTCAATTGCGGTGGATGGTGGTCGCCGACTCTCCAAACGATAAAGATCCCACCTGGATTTTGGTGCCATTTTGTATTTGGCTGTTAAGTGGTTGATCACTTAAAAATTTAAACAATTCATCAATTAAGGGATACAGAAAATATTCATCTGTGATTTCCCGAGCCGGGGTATTCAGACCGTCAGGCACCGTAAGAGAGCACAGAATATCCAGATCCGCTGGCCGATCTTTGTGTTTACGATCAGGATCTTCACGATCACGGCCTAGTCTCATCTCTATCGCGTTACAGATGTCTTTCAGTTTGTCTTGTGGCATATCCGTCTCAATAAAGGCGACGGCGTTCAGGAAAAAGTGCTGGCTATTCATGCCTACCGGTGGAATATGCAAAATCCGGCTGATATCAAAACGCTCAAAATGCGCTAGCAACAGATCGACCATGCTTGAAAAGTTTTCAAACGGATCGATATTGCAGCCCAGTCCAAGTAGGTAGCCGTGTCTTTGTTTATGCATTATTTGCTACGTTCAATCACAATTCGAGCCGTATTTTGACCGTGTAAGGCGACGGGCTTACTCAGCGTCAGTTTGAGTTTGGGAATTGAGAACTCATTGAGTAACATTTGGGCGAGATCTTCAGCCAGTGTTTCAATAAGCTGATAGTCACTGGCTTTAACAAAATTAACTATTTTTTGGGCAATAGCACCATAGTCCAGTGTGTTGCTGATATCGTCTGTTTCCGCAGCTTGACGAATATCCCAGTCCATTTCGAGATCAAAAGTCAGGGTTTGTTGTGTGTGTCTTTCCCAGTCGTAAATACCAATAATGGTGTCGATTTTAAGGTCGTTAAGAAAAATTTTATCCATGTCTCGATCTGTCAAAGGGTGGCAATCATTGATTCGCGACCTATAATGTCGCAACGTTTTTAAAAGGTAGCATCATATCATGCTTGAGACTTATGCCTTACCCGTCATTTTATTGGTGGTCGCTTATCTTTTTGGCTCATTATCGAGTGCGATCATTTTATGTAAGCTGGCAGGCTTGCCGGACCCACGAACTCAGGGCTCAGGTAATCCCGGTGCAACTAACGTACTGCGATTTGGCGGTAAAAAACTGGCAGCAACTGTCTTGCTGTTTGATGTTTTGAAAGGCGTCATTCCGGTAGCAATTGCATATGCCATCGGCCTTGATATGGTGTGGGTCGCCGCAACAGCGTTTGCCGCCTTTTTAGGTCACCTGTTTCCGATCTTTTTTGAATTCAAAGGTGGCAAAGGGGTCGCTACCGCATTGGGTGGCTTTATCGCTCTATCACCGATACTGGCCGCAGCAGGATTAGTCACTTGGTTAGTGGTGTTTGCTGTGACACGTATATCGTCTCTATCTGCCTTAGTGGCTGCTGCCCTTACCCCGGTTTATAGTTTGTGGCTTATCGATAGTGTCAATGCGCGTTGGATTATTCTACTGACTGCCTTGTTCTTAATTGCCCGTCATCACGGTAATATCCGTCGCCTACTGGCTAAGGAAGAGTCAAAGTCTGGCTAAAGCTAGGGTGGGCTGAGTTCGTTAAGTGGCCAGCGCGGTCTGACAGTGAAGCTCGGTATTTCCTGATGTTTCATTGCTTGATGGCGCATGGCACCAGCAAAAGCAATCATGGCACCATTGTCACTGCAAAATTGTTGCCGAGGATAAAAAACGTCAACGCCTTTCATTGAATCTAATTTTTGGCGTAATGCTTTATTTGCACTTACCCCACCGGCGACAACTAATCGCTTATGTCCGGTCTGTTTCAACGCCCTTTTACATTTGATAGCCAGTGTTTCAACCACCGCAGTTTGAAAAGCCAGTGCAATATCGGCTTTATCTTGATCGGATTGCTCTGTTTCCATCCAGGTATTCATCGCAAATGTTTTTAAGCCACTAAAGCTGAAGTCCAAACCGGGACGATTAGTCATAGGCCGAGGAAACACAAAGCGATCGGCGACACCTTGTTCTGCCTTGGCCGCAAGGTATGGGCCGCCTGGATAATCCATGCCTAAAAGTTTGGCTGTTTTATCAAAAGCCTCACCTACCGCATCATCAATCGATTCACCTAGTAGTTCATACTGGCCAATACCTCTTACATCCACCAATTGGGTGTGGCCGCCGGACACTAGTAGTGAGACAAAGGGGAAAGCCGGTGCAGGTTCTTCCAGTATAGGTGACAGCAAATGTCCTTCCATGTGATTGACGGCTAAAGCGGGAATATTTAACGCCCAGGCTAAACTGCGGCCGATTGCTGCGCCAACTAACAGAGCGCCAGCTAGGCCAGGTCCTGCTGTATAAGCGACAGCATCAATGTCTGCAGTGGTTAAGGACGCAGCATTTAATACTTCTTCAATAAGTGGTAATGTTTTACGGATATGATCTCTGGAAGCCAGTTCTGGCACGACACCACCATACTCAGCATGCATAGCGATCTGACTAAATAAGCGGTGAGCGAGCAACCCTTTTTCCGTGTCGTAAATAGCGACACCGGTTTCGTCACATGAAGATTCAATACCTAAAACACGCATTTTTTTCCTAAGCTTCAGCATTAATACCTGACTATTATGCCCTTTTTTATAAATAAAGTGATTTAACTGTTTGCTTTCTGGTGAATATTTCGTACAATTAGGGGTTTCCATACAAGAATTGTTTAGGGAGTTTTTTGAATGCCTGCAGTAAGAGTAAAAGAGAACGAACCATTTGACGTCGCTCTACGTCGTTTTAAACGTGCATGTGAGAAAGCTGGCACAGTTGCTGAAGCCCGTGCTCGTGAAGCTTATGAAAAACCAACTACTGTACGTAAACGTGCCGCAGCCGCAGCCGTAAAACGTCACCAGAAGAAACTGTCTCGCGAAAACGCAAGCCGTATCCGTCTTTACTAAAATCGCTATATTCAGAGACTAAACTAAATATCATGCCTGCAGAAGCCAGCCCGTTAAAAGTTACTATTCAAGACAGCATCAAAGATGCGATGCGCGCCAAAGACAAAGAACGTCTTGCAGTGTTACGTCAAATTTCAGCTGCCATCAAGCAAGTTGAAGTAGATAACCGGGTTGACCTTTCTGACGATGATATTGTCGTTATCCTGACCAAAATGATCAAACAACGTCGTGAAGCATTAGAACAATACGAAAATGCTTCTCGTGCGGATTTGGCGGATATCGAAAAGGCTGAACTCGTGGTCATTGAAGAGTTTATGCCTGAGCAACTCTCTGAAGAAGAAATTGCGCAAGCTATTCAATCAGCCATTGATGAAGCGGGTGCAAGTAGCATTAAAGACATGGGCGCAGTCATGAATGTGTTGCGACCAAAAATTCAAGGCCGTGCTGACATGGCCGCAGTAAGTGGACAAGTTAAATCAGCGTTGAGCAATTAAAACAGCCACGCTGCCGTATCTCATCAAGATATGGTTAATATTTACAGCAAATTTCAGCCATAATAACTAATATGGCTGGTCAAATACCCCCACAATTCATTGATGAGTTGCTAGCCCGGGTCGATATCGTCGATATCATTGATACCCGGGTTGCACTGAAGAAAGCAGGCAAGAATTTGCATGCCTGCTGTCCTTTTCATAATGAAAAAACCCCCTCGTTTACAGTCAGTCCGGATAAGCAGTTCTATCACTGCTTTGGTTGTGGAGCCCATGGCACGGCGATAGGGTTTCTGATGGAATATGATCAGTTAAGCTTTCCTGAAGCTATTCAGGAATTGGCTGATCAGGTTGGCATGACCGTGCCTACCACGCAAAATGTTTCACAATCACCTCAGCAGAAAAACCTTTATGACCTGATGGACAAGGTCAGTCAGTTTTATGTCCATCAATTACAAACGCATCCAGACAGACAGGTTTTTGTCGATTATTTAAAGTCCAGAGGCTTATCCAAAAACACCATAGAGACCTTTGGAATCGGTATGGCGCCCGATGGCTGGGATAATGTTTTAAAGACATTTGGTTCATCTCAGACACTGGTGAAACAGCTTCTCGATACTGGCCTGCTAATCAAAAATGATGCTGGGCGGACCTATGACCGTTTTCGTCATCGATTGATGTTTCCTATTCGCGACAGACGGGGTCGTGTTATCGGTTTTGGTGGTCGGGTGTTGGATGACTCAACGCCAAAATACCTTAACTCGCCGGAAACACCGATCTTCCATAAGGGCACTGAGTTATACGGTCTCTATCAAGCGAGAAAGCAAAATCGTAAACTCGAACGCATACTGATTGTAGAAGGCTATATGGATGTGATTGCATTAGCCGAACACGGCATAACTAATGCTGTTGCAACATTAGGTACCGCTACCACCCCAGATCACTTGCGACAGTTACTTCGAACAGCGCCCGAAGTCGTTTTTTGCTTTGATGGGGATCGTGCAGGCAGAGAAGCGGCCTGGCGAGCGGCCGAAAATGCCCTTCCTATGTTAGGAGGTAATCAGCAACTTAAGTTTATGTTCCTGCCAGATGGTGAAGATCCCGATAGTATGGTACGAAAACACGGTGCTGAAGCATTTGAGTCAGAAGTCTTACACGCACAAAATTATTCTGATTTTTTCTTTGCATGGCTAACTGAGAAAGTCGAGCTGGGATCAATGGATGGGCGTGCAAGACTTGTCGAGATAGCAAAGCCTTATCTTAAACATGTTCCGGCGGGGGTTTACAGAGATATGCTGGAGCAACGCCTAGCGGAATTGAGCCAGACGAATATGGCGACGCTAAATCGTCATATTGAAAAACCAGCACAGAAACAGCAACGCCCAGCCAAAAAACAAACTATGGCGACAATGACGCCACTCAGGCTGGCTATTAGCATTCTTTTACAATATCCGATTCTGGCGCGTGAAATTGATGACACATCGTCAATTAGTTCACTTGATTTACCTGGCGTTAATATTCTTAAAGAATTGCTTGAAACTCTTCATGAGCATCCCCATCTAACTACTGCGGCACTTCTAGAACGTTGGCGTAACAGGGAAAATAGTGCGCATCTTCAGAAACTAGCGCTGCAAAGTTTGAGTCTATCGGCAGATGAACTGAAGTACGAGTTGCTCGGTATTTTTTCGCAACTGCAAAAACAGGCAAAACAACAACGACGAATTTATCTCGAGTCAAAGCCGCTCAGTGAATTAACTGAGGCTGAAAAAGCAGAATTACGGTTATCTCAGAGCTAAATGTTTATGTTAATTTGATGCAATAAATTTGTCATTTCAGTATAATGAAGTGTTCACGTCTATATAGCGTCACAGGGTTAAAGGGGCTGCATGAAAGATCAACAATCACGCGTTAAGGAACTGATCGCCTTAGGTAAAGAACGTGGTTATCTCACTTATGGTGAGATTAATGATCATCTTCCGGAAGATTTGGTAGATGCTGATCAGGTCGAAGATATTGTCAGCATGTTCAGTGACCTCGGTATTATGGTCCATGAAGATGGCATGGATACCGATGAAATGGAGCGTCTTGCTGAAGCGGTTTCGTCAAACGACGAAGTTTCAGATGAAGAAGCTGCTGCTGTTCTAGCAAGCTCTGATGGCGAATTTGGTCGAACCACTGATCCAGTACGTATGTACATGCGCGAAATGGGCTCGGTAGAACTACTGACCCGGGAAGGGGAAATTGTCATTGCGAAACGCATTGAAGCAGGCTTACGTGAAAGCTTGATGATGCTTTCGACATATCCAGCCTGTATTTCATCCTTTTTAGAATTGTATGACGCCGTCGAAGCGGGTGAAATGCGTCTGAACGAGTTGATAAAAGGCTTTGTTTCTGCAGAAGAGCTCGTGGAAGAACATGATGATCTGAGTGATACAGATGATGACACAGATGATGATTCAGATAGTGATTCAGATGATGATGACGATGATGATTCTGTGGATAACGTCAGCGATGACGATGACTCTGGTGAAATTGATCCTGAAGAAGCACGTGTTCGTTTTGAAGCATTAAAAGAAAGCTTTAATGCCTACCTGAAAGCAGAAGGTGAAGAGGCTGAGGCATCACGTGAGCAAGCCAGTGCACAGTTTATGGAGTTTAAACTTACTCCTAAAACATTGGCTTACCTGAATGATCTGATGAGCGAAACAGTCAACGAAATCCGTAATCAGGAAAGAATTATTATGGATATCGTGGTAGAACAAGCCCGCATGAATCGCCGTGATTTTATCGATTCATTCCAAGGCAATGAAAGTAATGTCAATTGGGCTGATAAACATATCAGAGCGAAAAAACATTACTCTTCTACCATCAAGAAACATCATGATGAAATTATCGCTGCACAGTCAGTTTTAGCTGAGATTGCAGAAAGCCGTGGCATGTCAATTTCTGAAATAAAAGAAATTTCACGTCAAATGTCGATCGCAGAAGCAAAAGCTCGTCGTGCGAAGAAAGAAATGGTTGAGGCGAATCTTCGTCTGGTTATTTCTATCGCGAAAAAATATACTAACCGTGGTTTACAGTTCCTGGACTTAATTCAGGAAGGTAATATCGGCTTGATGAAAGCTGTTGATAAGTTTGAATATCAACGTGGTTATAAGTTTTCAACCTATGCCACCTGGTGGATTCGTCAGGCGATAACCCGATCTATTGCGGATCAGGCTCGTACGATTCGTATTCCTGTACATATGATTGAAACAATTAACAAATTGAATCGTGTTGCACGTCAGATGTTACAGGAAATGGGCCGTGAACCTACTCCTGATGAGTTGGCAGAACGTGTTGATATGCCAGAAGATAAAGTACGTAAAGTGCTGAAAATTTCTAAAGAACCAATTTCGATGGAAACACCGATTGGTGATGATGAAGATTCGCACTTAGGCGACTTTGTTGAAGATGTGAATGTGATTTCACCTTCAGATTCTGCGATAATAGAAGGCTTGCGTGAAGCGACTCAAGGTGTATTAAACGGCTTAACAGAAAGAGAAGCAAAAGTATTACGTATGCGTTTTGGTATTGATATGAATACCGATCATACGCTGGAAGAAGTCGGCAAACAGTTTGATGTAACGCGTGAACGTATTCGTCAGATTGAAGCGAAAGCATTACGTAAACTACGCCATCCTTCACGTTCTGATCAATTACGAAGCTTCCTGGATTCAGAAGGTTCGTAAGTTAGTCAAAAGGGCCTATAGCTCAGTTGGTTAGAGCAGTGGACTCATAATCCATTGGTCCTAGGTTCAAGTCCTAGTGGGCCCACCAATACAATCAAAGCCTTGTTACCAGTCAGGTATCAAGGCTTTTTTATTGCTCCATGTTTGATAAATAATTCACACAATATTGATTATCATCATTTATAAGTCAGATGTAGTTGTGAAGCCAACAAACTGTTGGCACAGTATGAATATATTTCTTGTATGAGAGTGCTTATGGATGATGAATTGGGCTTGTCAGATATTAGAACGAGCTATCAAAAAGGCTCTCTTGAGGAGCAGAAGAGTGCAGATGAGCCATTAAGTCAGTTTAAGGCGTGGTTAGCTGAGGCTTTAGATAAAGACGTTAATGAAGCCAATGCAATGACGCTAGCGACTGTCGGTGAGCACGGACGGCCATCAAGTCGACCAGTATTGATTAAAGGCTTTGATGAAAAAGGTCTAGTGTGGTTTACCAATTATCTGAGCCGGAAAGGACATCATTTAGCCATTAATCCATTTGCTTCATTACAGTTCTTCTGGCCAGAGTTAGAACGCGTTATTCGAATTGAGGGCAAGGTTGAGAAGCTCGAACCTGTTGAGTCGGATCGATATTTTGCATCAAGACCCCTGACTCATCGGATTGGTGCTTGGGCCTCCCCACAAAGCCAGGTGATTGATAATCGAAAAGTGATTGTAGAACAAGCAGCCAAATATGCATTGAAGTATGGCTTAACGCCCCCTCGGCCAGAACATTGGGGTGGTTACAGGTTGGTGCCGGATTATTGGCAGTTCTGGCAGGGCAGGCAAAGCCGCTTGCATGATCGCATTTCATATAAACTAAGCGCTGATAATCAGTGGATAAAACAACGCTTGGCACCATAAAATCATCAGAAAATGTGAGCTAGCGCATACTTTGCCGTGTTTGAATTTAACTTTTTTGATAGGTTGACGTTAGCATGATTGTGAGTTGATTGGTTTCAGTTCTCACGTTTATTGCTCCTTCTAATTAGTTAAGCTAGCTTTTTACCTAGCTTTTTTTTGTCATAAGTTTTTTGGGCAAAAAAAGCCCCAATTAAGGGGCTGAGAGTAAAAAACAAATAGGATAGGGCGATTAATAATTTTTATTTTCTGATGCCGAGTCTTCGATAGCATCGCCAGCAGACTCAACATCTTTACCAACACCTTCCATCGTATTACAGGCTGATAAAAATAGCGTTAAGGTTAATGGAATTAATAAAGCTGTAAGTTTCATAATTATCTCCTAGTATCCTCGTTTAGAGGGTTTAGTTAGTCTGGTCCAGTCTGGATAGGTTTCAAGGTAGGTTCTATCAAAACCAGATAGGTCAATTAAACCTTCCAGATTGTTAATTTCGATTTGTCCGTTTTTATTATCAATTAAACCTAAATCACGTAGGTGTTTAAATGTTCGACTGACGTGTACTGACGAAATACCAAGTGTATCTCCAATAACACTCTGGTTCATGGGTAGATGAAATTCACATGCACGCTGATTTAGTCTCACCTTCATTTCGACAATAAAATGAGCTAGACGCTCAGCAGCATTTCGTCTACCGATATTGACAATTCTTTCAATCAGCATCGCTTGTTCTCTTGCCATGATCAGAAAGAATAAATCTGTCAGCCGTGGAGACTTTTCAAAAATCTCTGTCAATCTTTGTTTTGGGAACGGGCAGGCTTCAATGGGTGTTAAAGCCCTGAACTCAGTCAGTGAATGACTGAGACCAATTTCCCGAAGACCTAAAATCTGGCCTGGCAAGAAAATATCAAGAATTTGCCGTTGACCATCGGCCATGGTTTTTATGGCACAAGCCCAGCCAGACCTCAGAGTATAAAAACGATCACTGTACTCACCAGCAAAGGCTAATCTCTCACCAGAGTCAAACTTGCGAGCATCTCTTTCGAGAGCTGCAAGAAGGTTTATTTCTGACTCTGATAATTCAACCATTTTTTCAAACTGGTGAACAATACAACTATCTGCATCGCTGATAACAGATTCCATGAAGACTCGCTTAAATAATGTAGTTCAAAAGAGACTTTCTTGAATAAGTGATCACCGATTAAGAATGTCTGTATTTCGTGAGAATATACGCCTACATTGGGGGGCGTCTACCAGTGATGAAGAAAATAAGAGCAAGCACTAAACCGATAACAAATAGAATCCAAGCAATATTCGTTGCAGTACCTGCAACACCACTTAAACCTAGTGCACCAGCAATAATACCGATGATTAAAAACGTCAATGCCCAACTTAACATATCTATCTTCCTTTATAGTGAATGGGAATGAATACGATATGTGTATTTCATTGCGTCGTCTTTAACATATGTTAAGGCGATAATTATAAATCAACGATAGCTTAGATTAAGAAACAGCAAAACAATGAGTATTTCCGATAAATACTTTTTTGCTTATGAACTGCTTTTAATGTCACTATGGTTGAACAAATGCAGCATAACTTTTGTCAGCATCATGGTGTAAACAATATTTTCCACCTAACTTTAAATGGAGATGTAAGTATGAAATCAATGAGTGAATCAAAATCTTTTTCAATGATCTGCCGCGCATTACTTATTATGTTTGCTTTTGCCGGAGTTGGCTTATTGGCAGCATGTGACAACGATGGTCCAGCAGAAGAAATGGGTGAAAAAATTGATAACACGGTTGAAGATGCCGGTGATGCAATTGATGATGCCGCAGACGATGCTGGTGATGCCATTGAAGATTCAGCTGATGAAGTTGAAGATGCAACGGATAAATAGTTGCCACGGAAAATAGTCTCGACGATACGTTTTAAACAAATCAACAGGAGATAAACATGGCTACACAAACGACAAATCAAGAATTACAAGAACAGCTGGATGCATTACGTAAAGATTTTGCAGAGGTTACCAGCACGCTAAAAAATCTGACATCAGAATATGCTCAGCAAGGCCAAGATAAAGTTAAGGCCGCTGCTCAACAAGCTCAACAGCAAGCTAAGGAATCACTAGCTAAAGCACAAGGCGAAGTTGAAGCGCATCCTTATACTAGTATGGCAGTAGCTTTTGGTATTGGTCTGGTGATCGGTAAAGTACTGGATAGAAAATAACGCTACCCATCCTAGCGGATAAGAAGGTAACAATGAGTCTGTTTTCAAGAATACAAATCACCACATTAGCTTATGCTCTGGCAATTATTCTGGGGTTATTTGCTTTTGGTTTTGCTGGTGTCGCAGCCTACATCGCTCTTAACGACTACTTTGAGCCACAGTTGGCTGCTCTGTTAACAGCCATTGCTTACCTTTTGCTGGCCTTACTGATTTTAGCAGTAGCAAAAATATTGAATCGCCCAGCAGAAAAAGCCTCTTTGCGTTATAGAGAGGGGCAAACGAGTGGTTATCAACAAGCCGATGAGTTACAAATGATCCTGGAAAAACTCTCCGATCCAGTGCTTGCGGATTTAATTAAAAAACATCCGGGAAAGTCTCTGGCAACGACATTGGCTGCCGGTGTGATATTTGGCTACAGTCAGGAAGCGAGAACGATCGTCAAGTCTGCTTTTAAGCAGTATTTTGATGAAACGTAATTTTTAAGCTAAATAGTTAATAAAAAAGCCTCAGTAATTTGAGGCTTTTTTATTAATATCCTTTGTTATCACTGGCACTCTTTTCCAGGGCATCACCTGCTGCACCAACGTCCTTGCCAATACCTTCCATTGTGTTACAACCACTCAGAAGTAAGACAAGACAAATAGATAATAAGACGGCGAAAGGTTTCATAAATGCTCCTACATTTTTATCAGGGCATAAAATTACCACAACTATAAAAAAATAGAGAACCCTTTTCTTGACGACGCTATCACGCTTATCACAGTAGTTTATCGATAGGAACTAATACTGTTAACAACAGTCATGTATAATAAATAATAATTAGCCAGCTAACTATGTGTGGCTGTGTTAGAAAAAATTAACTAACCATACTCGTATCAGAATTAGGATTATTCAAATGAAACTCACAATTAATGGCGAAAGCCGTCAGGTTGATGTCCCCACAGATACCCCCATTCTGTGGACACTTAGAGATGTCCTAGGTATGACGGGGACAAAGTTTGGCTGTGGTAAGGCGCTATGTGGTGCCTGTACTGTGATGCTGGATGGTCAGCCAATTCGTTCTTGTGTTACGCCGATCAGTGCTGCTGAAAACAAGAAAATCACAACCATAGAAGCGGTCTCTGAGGACAAAGTCGGCCAGGCTGTTCAAGAAGCTTGGCAGTCAATCAATGTACCGCAGTGCGGTTATTGTCAGTCAGGACAGATCGTTGCTGCTACAGCACTGCTTCGCGATAATCCTAACCCAACAGATGAAGATATTGATAATGCGATGAGTGGAAATATTTGTCGTTGTGGTACCTACACACGTATTCGGGCAGCCATCAAACAAGCAGCGCAGCAGGGGGGTAAATAATGACTGATAATAATGCTCCACAAATAGCCAACATTAGCCGTCGTAGTATTCTTAAAGGTTTCGCATTAAGTGGTCTTGTTCTGGCGGTGGGTATGCCGGCTCAGTTGTTAGCCGCTGATGAAAAGCAAAAGTATGGCCGTGATGGCATGCCAAATGGTTGGGTTGATGATCCTTTGGTCTTTGTTTCCATCGCTGAAGATGGCACCGTGACGATTGTGGCTCACCGTTCTGAAATGGGCCAAGGTGTCAGAACAAGCTTGCCGATGGTCGTTGCTGATGAAATGGAAGCTGATTGGCAGCGAGTCAAAGTGATTCAAGCGGATGGTAATGAAAAGCGCTACGGCAACCAAAACACAGATGGTTCACGTAGTATGCGCCATTTCTTTATGCCAATGCGTAATGTCGGTGCTGCAGCCAGAATGATGCTGGAAGCTGCCGCTGCGGCAATGTGGGCCGTTCCTGTTTCAGAAGTCAAAGCGAAAAAACATCAGGTTGCTCATGCTAAAACAGGTAAGACGCTTGGTTTTGGCGAGTTGGCGCAAAAAGCAGCTGAAATGGCTGTGCCTGAAAATCAAAACCTGATTTATAAGTCTGCAGACGAATTTAATTACATCGGCAAGAAAGATAATAAGCTAGTCGATGGTTTCGATATTGCCACCGGACAAACCACATATGGCATGGATGTTCGCCTCGATGACATGGTCTATGCAGTCATTGCTCATCCACCTGCTTATGGCGATACACTGAAATCATATGACGATACTGAAACATTGAAAGTACCGGGTGTGATCAAAGTTTTAACCTTACCCAGCAGCCCGCCTCCTGCAGTATTTAATCCGCTCGGTGGGGTTGTGGTAGTTGCCTCAAATACCTGGGCAGCCATTCAAGGCAGAAAAAAATTATCTGTTGAGTGGAATGCCGGTCCTAACCGTGAATATGATTCAGCCAAGTTCCGCGAAACATTACAGGCTTCTTCCAAACAGAAAGGTGGCAAAGTCATTCGTAGTAAAGGTGAAACCTATAATGAATTAGCGAATGCGAGTTCTACCATCTCTGCGGATTATTATATTCCTCACCTGGCTCAGGCCCCGATGGAGCCGCCAGCTGCGACGGCACGAATTGTGGATAATGTGTGTGAGATTTGGACTGCTACACAAAACCCACAAGCGGGTGTCGATACGGTCGCAAAATGGTTAGAAGTAAAACCTGAGCAAGTTAAGGTGAACGTGACGCTGCTTGGTGGTGGTTTTGGCCGCAAATCTAAACCTGATTACCTTGTCGAAGCCGCGTTAATTTCTAAAGCCTTAGGAGGGCAAGCTGTTAAAACGGTATGGACGCGTGAAGATGATATTCAACACTCTTATTTCCACACCGTTTCTGCCGAACATTTAGAAGCTGGTTTTGATGAAAGTGGTAATGCAACGGCCTGGTTACATCGCACAGTTGCACCAACTATCGCTTCTACTTTTGCGAAAGATGCTAAAAATGAAATGCCGATGGAATTAAGCATGGGCGTTGTGAATATTCCATTTGATGTGAAGAATATTCAAATTGAAAATCCTGAAGCAGCTGCACATACTCGTATTGGTTGGTACCGTTCCGTCTCTAATATTCCGCATGCTTTTGCGATTCAGTCATTTATCGCTGAGATGGCGCATCAGCAGAAAAAAGATCATAAAGACTTTTTACTGTCATTGATCGGTCCTGATCGTGAAATTGATCCGGCCTCATTAAAAGATGATTGGAATTATGGTGAGTCGCCAGAGGCATACCCTCTCAATACAGCACGTATGAAAGGCGTGATTAACATGGTCACCGAAAAAGCGAATTGGGGTAAAACCTTGCCGAAAGGTTCGGGACAGGGTTTAGCCGTTCACTATAGTTTCGTGACGTATGTTGCGACGGTAGTGGAGGTCGTTGTTAATGACGATGGTGAGGTCAGCATACCGAGAATCGATGTGGCTGTTGATTGTGGCCCACAGGTGAATCCTGAACGTATCCGCTCTCAGATTGAAGGGGCATGCGTTATGGGCGCAAGTTTAGCCATGACAAGTGAAATCACCTTCAAAGATGGTGTTACCGTTCAGGACAATTTTGATGGTTATCAGGTCACTCGTATGGATGCAGCACCAAAAGAAATCCATGTTCATCTTGTACCGGCAAAAGATTTTAATCAGTCATTAGGTGGGGTTGGTGAACCGGGTATGCCTCCGGTCGCACCGGCAATATGTAATGCGATTTTTAATGCCACTGGTAAACGTATCCGTGAATTACCGATACGTTATCAGCTCGAGTCCTAGTCGTATGACCGGGCATGATCTGAATGTGCTCAGACAGCTACTGAGCTGGCAGCAAGAAGGGCATAAGGTCTGGCTAATTACGGTGGTTGGAACCTATGGCTCCAGCCCCCGCCAACCGGGGTCGATGTGTGCCCTACGCAGTGATGGTTTGTTGGTTGGATCAGTGTCTGGTGGTTGCATAGAGGATGATCTGGTGTCTTTAGTTAAACAGCATCAGCTCTCTAGTTCATCTGCCGCGCTTAAAATCTATGGCGCTAATCAGGAAGAGCAGCTACGGTATAAACTTCCTTGCGGTGGTCAGCTCAGATTATTGATAGAGCCTGTGCTTGATAAGGCTTGGCTGGAAGAGGTGGTAACGGCGATTGAGTCTCAGAAGTTAATAAAGAGACAGGTCACGTTGGACTCGTTACAGGTAACTTGCACTGATGCCATCAGTCATGAACCTGTTGTTAGTGAGCAGGAAGGCTTACTGTCGTTTGTTTACGGACCAAGGTTGCGTCTATTAATCATTGGTGCAGCAGAAACGTCATTCTATCTGGCAAATATGGCTACGGCACTGGATTACCAGGTGTTTGTCTGCGATCCCAGACCAGAAATGCAGGAAACCTGGCAACATGAACAGAGCACTTTACTCACCATGATGCCTGATGATGCGGTAGTGTCCCTGCAGCCTGATTTGAATACGGCGGTGGTGGCGTTAACACATGATCCTAAGTTAGACGATATGGCATTGTTGGAGGCCCTAAAATCAGCAGCGTTTTATGTTGGTGCTTTAGGAGCCAAAACCAATAATGATAAACGCAGGGAAAGACTGAAATTATTTGATCTCACCCAACAAGAAATAGACCGCTTACATGGTCCGGTTGGTTTACAGATAGGCAGTAAAACCCCTGCCGAGATCGCAGTAGCGATTTCTGCTGAGTTGATTGCCGTTCGTCGCGACAGAATACATACACCACAACTTACGTCATCCGTTGATAAGGTGACAGTTTAACGGTGGAAACGGCAGAGATTGCTGCGGTTATTCTCGCTGCCGGTAAATCATCGCGCTTTGGTGCAGATAAGCTGCTGACGGAAGTTGGATATAAAGGTGTGAGACAGCCGCTGATATTGCATGCTTTAGCGCCATGGTTAGAGGTGTTTGAGCAAATTCACCTCGTCACGCCAATAAATAACCAAGAGCTATTAGGAGTATGTCGATCCGTGGCAGGCCGGGTTAACTTTATCAAAGCTGATAAGTCCGGTTTAGGAATGGGGCATTCACTCGCCGCCGGGATTCAAGCCACTCAGCAAGCAAAGGGATGGTTAATTGGTTTGGCAGATATGCCGATGATAACATCCGACATACTGCAGTTATTAGTTAGTGAGTTAAAACAGGGAGCGGCTATATCAGCTCCCTTTTATCATGGCAAACGAGGGCACCCAGTCGCATTCTCCAACCAATATCGAGATGATTTGATGCAACTTACAGGCGATGTAGGTGCTAAAACAATAGTGCAAGCTCATGAAACACTGGTACAGGCAGTGAATATTGATAGGCCGTCGATATTCATTGATATTGATACTCAAGCTGATATTTCACTACTGCAGTAAGCTGCATGATAGTCTCAGAGACTTAATGATTGATAGATAATAACTTTTGAAAGAAGTCGTTCAAGTAAAAGAGATTAAATCGCTCAATTTTCACAGGCTTTAACTTACAGTTATTTTTTTCCATGAATTCCTGAAGTTGTAACTGCTTGTTGGGACTGTAGGAAACGGGTTTGCCGGTTAAGGCGTAGAGAATACCTGATTCGGTGAGGGCTGATCCTTGCCGTGTTTTCACATCATAATGATAGTCGATAATTTTTTGAGTGATCACATAGAAATTATAGTGGCTGGAGAAACCAAAAATATGCCTGTCTTTGGTTTCCTCGACTTCAACTATGCCCCAGTCTGAGATTACTCCACACTCTGATAATGATCTGGCTTCCAAAACACGTCCCTTGTGTAAAATTGTGAAATACCTAACATAAATTTAACAGCTTCATTAATTGATAACAACGTCTTAAATTTCCAAATTTATCAAAAGACTAGTCATATTATGGTCATCACATTTTTTTGATAACGAATATAGAAAATAGGCTGGAATGAACAGGAGAGAGATTATGAAAAAATATGTGTGGCTGGGATTATTAATGGCATTTTCATCTATGGTTCATGCTAAAGATTGTCCGGCTTATTTTGATTACGATTTACCGAAACTGCACTCAAATGACACCGTAAATCTATGTGAGATCGCTAAAGACAAGGTCTTATTGGTGGTAAATACCGCCAGTCATTGTGGGTTTACTCGCCAATTTGGTGGTTTGGAAAAGTTACATGAGCAATATAAGGATAAAGGACTGTTTGTTATTGGTTTTGCCAGTAACGATTTTGATCAAGAAGCTAAGACAGAAGAAGAGGCAGCCAGAATCTGTAAAGAAAACTTTGGTGTAAGTTTCACCATGGTGGCACCTAGCTATGTCACTGGTCCGCGTGCCAACCCGATTTTCATGGAGATAAACAAACAAAGTCAGGCACCGGACTGGAATTTTAACAAATACATTATCGATGCCGATGGCCATGTGTTAGAACACTTTCCAAGTGCTGTAGAGCCGGATGATGCCAGTCTAGTAGAAGCTATCGAGTCACTTGTTAAAAAAGATTAAACAGTCCATACATTTGCTGGGTAGCCTGTATTTATTAAATAAATCAGTAACGACATCATTACATTAGTGATAATCATACTTTGTTGTTATGATTAGCAAATATTGTTATGACGTTAGGGATGGCTGGAGTTAAGGATGTCTATTGGTTTTCGGCTGGTTATTACCAGTTTATTGGGTTTAGCACTGTCTGCTTGTAGCACGATTCATGATGCTATTGGTCCTGATACTCCCCGCTCAGATTTACGTGAGTCATTACAAGCACCTCTAACCATTTCAGATAGTGGTTCTCCCTTTTGTCATGAAGAGATGGTGGTTACTACAACACCTAAAGTTATTCGTACCCCTGAACCATATCACGCAACGCTCTATTTTGAGCTCGACAAAACCACTTTCACACCCGACTCATTACGCGAATCCGTTAAGATCTATAAAGCGGTTTTAGAAAGAAGAAATCGTCATATTGAAGTCGTTGGCTATACTGATACACTCGCTTCTTCACAATATAACGATAAATTATCCAAACGCCGTGCTGAAAAAGTCGCACAGGATTTGATCAACGCTGGTGTGGACGAATCTCGTATTTCTACAGTAGGTAAAGGCGAAACAGTTTTGAAAGTGCCTACACCTGATGAGACTGATGAAGTGAGTAACCGCCGGGTCGAAATTGATGTTCGTTAATTTCTGGAGTAATTAGAAAAATGGTCTTATCACGATTTTCTACTATTTTTGCTGCCTGTCTTGCAGCGATAGCGAGCACAAATATTGCGGCGGAAACCATACAGGAAGCGGTGGATGCAACACTAAAACAAAACCCTGAAGTCTTGGCAGAAGCCAATCGTCGTTACAGTGTTGATAAGACGGTTGATCAAGCTAAAGCAGGTTATTATCCTCGGGTGGATTTAACGTTGGGCATCGGTTACGAGCGCACGAAAAACCCGGCAACGCGCCCCGATCATGAATCGCTGAATCGTGGTGAAGCTGAAATTAAAGCAACGCAGATGCTTTATGATGGATTTGCCACTAAAAGTGCTGTAGAGCAAAGTCAGGCTCAAGCGGATGCTGCTGGTTATGATGTCACAGATAAGGCAGAAACGATCGGTCTTAACACCGTACAGAGTTATCTCGATGTACTTAAACGCCAACAGTTATTGGAAGAAACACAAGAAAGTCTGGAGCAGCACGAAAAAATCTTCGACAAAATTAAACTCAGAACAGAAGCCGGAGTGGGTAATCGTTCTGATCTTGACCAGACTACTGGTCGAGTGGCCCTGGCTCAAGCGAATTTACGTTCCACAGAAGGCAATTTGCAGGACGCAAAAACACGCTATCAGCGTTTGGTGGGTCATGCACCTGAATCCTTAACTGATCCCGGTAAGTCATGTTGTGATACTGCGCCCGCTGCTGTCGAGGATGCATTACAAATTGCTTACAGACAACATCCTTCATTATGGGCGGCAATGGCGAAACATGAGGCCTCACTAGCTCAGGAAGAAGGGGCTAAAGCGCCGTTTCATCCTCAAGTGAATGCGGAGCTGAGTACGCGAGCAGACAATAATCTGGATGGCACACGTGGTCATGAGAAAGAAGCTCAGGCCATGATTCGAATGGATTACAACCTGCTCAATGGTGGTGCCGATAAAGCGCGTATCGAAGAGACGAAGTATCTAAGTGAACAAGCAAAACAAAATGCGGAGATTATCAAACGCAATGTTGACCGTGATGTACGTCTGGCCTGGATTAATGTAGAAACACTGTCAAGACGATTACCTATCCTCGAACAACGTAAGATTGCTGCAGAAAAAACGCGGGATGCGTATTTCGAACAGTTTAATGTAGGCAGAAGAACATTATTAGATTTACTGGATACAGAAAACGAATTATTGACGGCCAGAAACGATTACACCAATGCTTATTATGATCATATTTATGCCTGTTACTGGTTATCAGAGACGATGGGTAGGCTGATGGAAAGTTTGTCTGTGGAAGCACCAGAGGCGGCCATTGTTGTAGCTCAACCTGAAACGACTGAGTCACCACAATAAGTTAGATACCAGCTGGCTTAGCCAAGCAAGACATTAGCAGCTTGGCTTACCGCCATTAAATTGTCATATAAGTCGAATATGATGAGCGTTTTTCGCGAATATAGGCATGCTCATCAACCGACCCTTGGGGTTCCCTCCTGCTGCACACCTGTTTCTTTATCTGTTACCTGCGTTATTGCTGTTTTCGCGGGCAATAGCTGATGTAACTGTGGTACTCGTAGCGATTGCCTTTCTTATCTTCAGTTTTAAAAAATGTGATTGGGATTGGGTAAAACAGCCCTGGTTTTTAGCAATCTTGCTGTTTAATGCTTACCTTCTTGTCGTCAATCTGCCTTTGAGTAGTGATTCATCTGAAAGCTTGAAGTATGTGCTTACTTTTATAAGATGGCCTTTATTTGCAGTAGCTTTGTCATACTGGGTTTTCAGTGATGCTAAAAAAAGACAGCGCTTTCTTATTAGTTTATTGCTGACTATGCTGCTTATTATTGCCGACACATTACGGCAATATTTTTTTGATGTTGACTGGTTTGGTATAGAGCGCTTTTCTGACACTCGTTTAACAGGTCCATTCCGTAGTCCTATTCCAGGCACGATGTTACTGAGACTGTGGTTTATCGCCTTATTTGCTGCCTTTTTTATCCCACTTTTTAAATCGTCTGTTTTACGGCAATTAACGTTTCTGATGGTGGCGATGGGAAGTGGTTTTGTTTTTACCTTCCTAACGGGGGAGAGAATGGCACTCATCTTGTTCAGCTCAGGCTGTGTCATCGTTTTTATCGCCATGTTACTGGAATATAAACAATACAAACAAAGCTTACTGCTTATGCTGGCTATGCTTGGTATCACATTGATGATCACCTTATTTTTATCACCTGAGATGTTTGAGAGAAGTATCGTGAGCATCGGTTCAAAGCTCTCAACATTTGCTGAATCAGATTATGGCAGCGTGTTTAAGGCGGCCTGGCAGGTGTGGCGGGACAACTGGTGGTTGGGTAGTGGTTTACATACCTATCAAACAGTATGTGAACAACAGCAGTTACTCATAGACAGCGGCCTGATGTGTACGCATCCGCATAATTTGTATTTGCAGTTAGGTGCAGAGACCGGTGTCATCGGCTTAGGTTTATTTTTGTTTATGCTGTATTTGCTATACAAACATGTCTTAGGCCCATTATTGGCTGAGCGTCAGTGGATAAAGGCCGCTTTGAGTTTTTCGGTATTAACGGTGAGTTTTTGGCCGCTCACTGGAGGCATCAGCGTTCTGAGTAACTGGGTGGCGGCACTGGTATGGTTAGGGGTTGCCTGGGTGTTAGCTATATCCTCGGTAGATAGCTCAGAACCCGATCGACGCTTAACTGATGTAAATCGTTGACTTGCAGAGCCTGAAATTGACCTCGCTCAATTTCAGAGCGGCTCACAGAGGTTGTTGGTCCGAATAAAGCGAGACCGGGGCGGCCGAGGCATGAAGCGATATGACTGGGGCCGGTATCATTACCGATGATATAACTAGCCTCTTTCAAAATGCCTGCCAGTTCAAACCAATTGAATAAGTCGTCTTTGCTGTTAGGGCTATAACCGGACAGCTTCGCTGCCATATCTAATTCATCGGGACCTAATATATTCACTACTCCATAACCGAGCTCGATAAGTGCTTTTGATAAGGCGGGATAGTATGGCCAACGCTTTTCTTTATGCTGAGCCGAGCTACCGGGAATAAGTGCAATATATGGCTTGTAAATCGGGTATTTGCTCAATGTTTCGGATGTTTTTTCAACCATCCAGCTAACGTTTGGTGATAAGGCATAATGATGAGGGATGTCTGATTCGGTGAGTAACTGTACTAAGCCTTTTAGTCCTGATTCTGGCGCGGCCTTTGTGCGTCGACTTATCCACCTCAGCTTAGGTAAAAAGAAGCGCTGATATAAGGCACTGCGATCAGAGTTCTGTAAATCAATAATAAGATCAAACTGTTCATTAATCAGTTGCTTACGAAGCTTCCACTGCTGCTGTACATGACGAAGAGGCAGTCTGTCGTCGATGATGATGCGATCAACGTAGGGAGAACGTTGCATTAACGACTTATACCGAGACATGGTTAATAAAACAATTTCTGCCCGTCTAAAGTATTGGCGAATGTCGCGGAATATCCCATCTGCCTGGATAAGATCACCAAACGCACCGTGTTTGATAAGCAATAATTTGCCAGCCTGCGTCATAAGCTAAGCGTCGGTTAATGCTTGATAAACAGCAAGCGTATTTTCTGTCATGGCTTCCAGTGTCATAGCTTGATGAGCAAATACAATCGCCTTCTGCATCAGTCTTTGCCAATGAGCTGGGTTTTCCAGAAGACTTTCTAAGCGTCGACGAAAGGCTTTGCTATCAGCGATAGGGACAATTAAAGTTTTATCCAGCACTTCATTAGCAACCGGAACATCTGTTGATAAAATTGGCATATTTAACAGTAATGCTTCGCTACACACATAGGAGAAACCTTCTCGTCTGGAACTGATTAACACGCCATCACAGGACTGCATCAGTGAACTGACATCAGGTCGGTAGCCCGTTAGATGACAGTGTGTATGAGGGGATAGCTCCTGAATTTGTTTTTGTAGGCGATGTCTTTCCTTGCCTTCACCAATAATGAGTAAGTTCAAGTGCAGGCCGTCTATGGCCTCCAGCAATAAATCAAAACCTTTTGCTTCAACCAAACGACCAACAGCACATAATGTGGGTAAGTCAGGATTCAGCCCAAACTCTTCATACAGATTAATCTTTTTTACCTTTGGCGGTGAAATGCCATTGTAGACAGTCACTGCATTCGGGGTATTCAACTGAGAGCGTAGCGTGTTACTAACCGCGATAGCTTGATCCAGCTTGGCGTAATCTTTTACTTTGCTTTTGATGTTGTGCAGTGTTCCCACGGTTTTTGCTGAATGGAAATAGCGACATTTATTTAACACCGCCGTCGCTTTATTGGCCTGGGCATGCACAATATCGGCATGGGAGCGATGGATGAAATACAGCACCTTTAACCAAAGCCATGGATTATTTCGGCTTAGACGGGCATTTACCGGAAAACGCTGTATTTGCTCAGGTAAGGTATCTAAAAACTGAGGATCAGCAATAACGCTGACCGTGTGCCCGGCTTTATTGAGGCTAATACAAAGTTCGCGAACATGTTTTTCCAGCCCACCCTCACCTCTGCTTAATAGGATCTGACAGATATTCACGATGCGGCGCTTTGCTGTAAAACGCGTTTATAGACTGATAGTGTGGTATCCAACATGGATTGCAAAATGAATGGATGGGATTCCGGCACCGTGGGTGGGGCAAGTAACCATTTCGTCGCTAAGCTGACAGCTGCGGCTTTATCTCCGGTGCTCACTCTGCCTTCTGGTAACACTGTCGAAAGTTGTTCTTCTACGCCGCCATGCGCATAGGCAATAACGGGTACACCCAGGCTCAATGCTTCAATGGTCACTCGCCCAAAGGCTTCAGGCTGCAGTGATAGTGACATCACTAAATTTGAAATAGACATAATTTCTTTCAGATCACTACGGTGACCAATGAAGCTGATATCGTTGATTACACCAAGTTCTGCCGCACGCTGCTGGAGTTCAGCTAAAAAGGCGGACTTTCCTTTTTTAGTTTCACCCACGATAAGTCCGTGAACATCTGAATAATATTTTTTGAGTTCAGCGATAATCTCAATAAAATCCGCCTGACCCTTCCAGCGTGTAATACGTCCAGGCAGCGTAATTATTAGTTTTCCCTGAGTTTGTGGAAAGCTTCGATACCAATGTTTTAGCCATTCGCTATCAGGTTCAAAACCATAAGGAAAATCGCGTCTGTCTATACCTCGGTAATTGAGGGTGAGATTGTCTTTGACCCCGTAATGGGTGGTGACATAGTCGCGAATTTTTTCTGATACCACAAACACATGTTCGCCCTTGGTCATGATTCTGCTGTAGCCGTTGACAGAATAGGTGCCGTGAACAGTAGTGATGAATTTAGGTCGTGATTGTTTGGGTAAAGATTTCCAGGCGAAATAACAGACCCATGCTGGCATACGTGATCGGACATGCAAAATATCCACACGATTTTTCACCAGAAAGCGGCGCAATCGTGGAATAAGACGGAATGTGGCCAGCGATTTTCGGCCAATATTCCAGTTGATATGCTCACTCCCTTGTCTGGTGAGTTTATCAACTAAGCGTCCACCTGCAGAAATGACAAGCGAGCGATGGCCTTGGCTTGCCAGATAGTGTCCGACTTCCAATGTACCTCGCTCAACGCCACCCGATTCAAGCGCAGGTAATACCTGAACAACTGTTAAACGTTCTGCCATTAAGGATTAACTGAGCTGTGGTATTGGCAAGGTTTGAGGTTGTACCACCCCATCTAACCAGTTTTTCATGATCCAGTCTGCACAGCGTTCTGATTCCATAAATCCCGGAACAGGTTGCAGGCGGCTTTTATAATGACCCAGGCTATCGAAGCGAACCGCATAGCCATCACCGACAAGTTTGCTGAGTCCACGCGACACACGGTTATCGCGTTTAACAGGCATATTAAGAATACCGACGGCTGTTTTAGCTGTGAGTGCCTCATATACCATTGAGACAGAGTCTTCGCTTATCCAGGCGCTGTAACATGCGGCTAATTGCTGTGCTACCCAATTCCGGTCGGTTTCTTCAAACGGCACAATCGTCAGATTCTCCAGTTTGAAGCCAAGCATATGAGTGGCAAAATTTGCAGGTGTACGGGGAGAGGTGGTCAGCGTATAGTGAATGCGAGGGTTTTGTTTACAAAGCTGAGTAACCTGTGAGATGAGTTGGCTTTCGTTCCAGTCACAGTGTTTGGATGGGCCACCAATCATTATCAGACCTTCGTTTTTTTTATGCTCACCAGCGGCATGGATAGGGTTAAGCACCCCCCGGGTTTCCAACACATTCCCACCACCTTGATAATAGTCATGCTCTGGTATTAAGCTAAGATCAAAAAACGACACAGGTAAGCTGGGCTGCATCAAGACAATCGTTTGCCCGCCATACACTTTTTTTGCTGCCAGCATGTGAAGATGCGTGCGATGACCTGCTCCGACGATGAGATCAGGTAATGGCAGTCCCTGACCTGCAGGCCAGGTCGTACTCAATAAGTCAAACACAGGTTGTAGACGACCACTTACCGGAATATCAAAACTTTCACAGGGCATTTTACGTTTCAAGGCATTGACCAAACCCAAGGACTGACTTTGATGACCGGGTTTTCCATCAGTGAGCCGCCAGATAGTAATGTTTTCAGCGTTATTAGTACTCATGGTGACAGCACCTAAGATTAAATAAAAAGCAAAGTTGCCTCTGTCTAGCAAGGCGATTTGCTGTGGACTATAGGGCTGGAGTATTAAAGTTTTATGAAAATGAGAGATACTTCGCAGAAAATAAATTAGGGAGTCTTGTCTCTGGAAGCGTCAGCCGAGCTGAGTCATAGTGAGACAGCGGCATCAAAAGGAGTGAATATGATTGAGCGTGATGAAGATACATTTAGTGCGTTAAAGGAAATGGCTGAAGATGCGCAATTGAGCTCCCGTAACTACAATGACGAATTAATCGGACTCGAGTATTACAGTAATCTGACCGTATTGAGTGATGAAGAGCTGAACTTATTAGTGAGTTTATGGCATGAGAAGTATGTGACCTGCCAAAAAGAGAAACTGGCGTCGCAATGGATGGTCATCCAGATCTTCATTCTTATTTTATTGGCAATCTATGTGGCTTGGGTATCAGGGGGAATTGCTGGTACGCTGATCAGTATTGTGGGTGTTATCGCCATGATCGCTATGATTGAAGATAAGCGGGTCGCTGTTGCCAAGCGGAATTTATCTGATGCCCGCCAAGTCTATCAAACACTGGGTGAACTCAAACAAAGCAGACAACGGTCTTACGAAAAACAACAACATCCCATTTGAAAAGAATAGTTTTAAACCCGTTTTATATTGTTTATATAACTAAAATTAAAGGAGATTTTATGACTACGGTGACATTAAAAGGTACACCTTTTGAGACTGTCGGTGAATTACCGGCTGTGGGAAGTAAGGCACCTGAATTTAGCCTGACAAAAGATGATTTGTCTGAATTAACACTGGCAGATTTATCTGGCCGCGTTGTGTTAAATGTTTTTCCGTCGGTAGATACGCCTACCTGTGCGATGTCAGTCAGACAATTTAATACAAAAGCAGCAGCACTGGATAACACCACTGTGGTTTGTGTTTCAAAAGACTTACCGTTTGCAATGGCTCGTTTTTGTGGGGCTGAAGGCATTGATAATGTAGTCACTGGCTCGGCTTTCCGTTCTTCATTTGCTGAGGATTACGGCTTATTAATGAAAGACGGACCGTTAGCCGGACTATGTTCACGCGTAGTTGTGGTCATTGATGAAAACGGTAAAGTCGTTTACACAGAACAAGTCAGCGAAATTGCTGATGAACCTGATTATGAAAAAGCGTTATCTGCACTTAGCTAAGACGTGTGGTAACGATCAAAGCCCTGTTCAACACTACGTTGAACAGGGCTTTTTTTTGCTTGAAAAAGTGAGCTGAGCTTATTTTGCCGGAGGTGTGTAGATGATAAATCCGGATACACAATTATTTTCATCTGTGTCGGTGCTTGCTGAATTCCATCCTTTGGCAAGAGCGGTCCAGTTCTGGTCCGACAAAAATGGACAGCGCCATAGTAAAGTTGTTTATGAGCATATTGCTCCGACTGCGATGCAAGCGCTGGAAGTCGATATTGCCATTATTGCGGATCAACTCGGTAAGGCGTCACTGCCAGATTTTTATCAGTTTTGCAGTGATATTGAATTGATCTTTCACGGTGCACAGCCATCGGGTCCCGTCGCTGCTATATCTGATATTGACTGGCTGCGGTTAAGACGTATCTCAATCTATGCTCAGTACTGGAAAAACAGGAATCCTGCAGAAGTGAATAAGTTATTAAGTTTTGTGATGGGAATTCCCCTTTATAGTCAGATTGTTGCTCAACTCATCGCTTCGGAAAAGAGTGACAGTAAACAGGAGATACTGCAGGGAATCACTTTGTCAGGCGGTGTTTATCTGGTAGGCGTGGAACGCTATAAACAGCTTTTTAGGCGGGAAATAGATCAAGCATTTAATGAAGCAAAAATCCTGGTTTCAGCCTTTCGGGGTACACATGAAGAAAATGCGGCAGAACTGATCAACAGTATGGTTGAAGCAGCATTACCTAAATGAGGCTGAAAATTAACCTAGCTTTTAAGTCAGGTATAACTTTTGCTCTCTTTATTAACGACAACGTTCTTTTTGCTAAAACCTGATGGGGGGACTGATGAAGGACATATGGAAAGACTACGATCCGGGATCATTTTTTGATGAACTCATGTTTGCAAAACATCAGCCCAGAGCATTCAGTTTTAAGTTACTTGAATACTTGCGTTGCATGGAAAAAGAAGCCTTTACGCAGCGTGTTAAAGAGTCAGAAGTGGAAATGCTGGAGCGTGGTATTACCTTCACCATATATAGTGATGCAGGGAATATAGACCGGGCTTGGCCGTTCGATATTATTCCCCGCGCTATCCCAAAAGTTGAGTGGGAACGCACCGAAAAGGGGCTGAAACAACGTATTTGTGCCTTAAATCAGTTCATTCAGGATATTTATAACGAAGGTAACATTATCAACGATGGCATTATGCCCGCCGACGTTGTGTATCAGTCAAAAGGCTACCGTAAAGAATGCCATGGTATGACACCGGCTCATGGAGTCTGGGCAAATATCTGTGGTTCTGATCTGGTACGTGATCATGAAGGTACTTTATATGTGCTTGAGGATAATCTACGGGTGCCATCGGGTGTGGCTTATATGCTTGAAAACAGAAAAACCACTAAACGCGTTTTCCCCGAGTTATTTAAATTATTAAATATTAGTCCTGTTGATGCTTATCCCGAGCATTTAGCTGAAATGCTCGCCTCATTACGCCCCGATTTATCTAATCCCACGATGGCTTTGTTGACACCAGGTATCTATAACTCTGCCTATTTTGAGCATGCGTTTCTGGCTCAGCAGGCAGGTTTGATTTTACTGGAAGGGGCCGATCTGCTGGTGGGTGATGACGACTATGTCTATATGAAAACCATTCATGGTCTTGAGCGTGTTGATGTGATTTACCGCCGTATCGATGACGATTTTATTGATCCGGAAGTCTTTCGCCCTGATTCGATGTTGGGGGTACCGGGCATCATGCGTTCATGGCGTGCCGGTAAGGTAGCCATTGCCAATGCGCCTGGTTGCGGTGTGGCTGATGACAAAGTCATTTATGCCTATGTGCCCGATATGATCCGTTATTACCTGAATGAAGAGCCTATCTTAAGTAATGTACCTACCTGGTTATGTCGTAATGATGAGGATCTGCAGCACGTGCTTCAACACCTTCCTGAGTTAGTGGTCAAGCCTGCGAATGAGTCGGGTGGTTACGGTATGCTGGTCGGGCCACATTCTTCTGCGGAGAAAGTAGAAGAGTTTCGTGATTTACTAATCAATGATCCGAAAAATTATATTGCTCAGCCCACCTTGAGTTTATCAGTCTCTCCCACCTGTTGTGATGAAACCATCGCCCCCCGTCATGTTGATTTGAGGCCTTTCATCCTCTCTGGAGATGATGTTTATGTCACACCTGGCGGGCTAACCCGTGTGGCGATGGTCAAAGGTTCATTAGTAGTTAACTCATCTCAGGGTGGAGGAAGTAAAGATACCTGGATTGTCGATGAAAGCCGCCAGCTTGTGGAGGAAGACTAATGTTATCCCGTGTTGCTGAAAGGGTGTACTGGTTAGCACGTTATCTGGAACGTGTAGAAAACACGGCTCGTTTAATTAATGTGCATACCGCATTGTTAATGGACTTACCGGAACATATGGAAGTGAACTGGTTTACCTTAGTGACCATTTTTGATGCGGAGCAGCTTTATTACGCTAAACACCCCCGCGAAAATGAATATGACATCATGCATTTTCTGTTGTCTGATCCCAGCTATGGTGGCTCACTTATCAATAATTTATCTGCTGTCAGAGAAAATGCCCGGACGTCACTTGATGTGCTGCCTGAGGAAGTGTGGGAGCAAGTCAACGAGCTGCACCTGTTAGTGAAAAGCGAATTATCATCTATTGGAAATAGGCGCAGAAGACAGAAGTTATTACTCACTATTATGGAGTCTTGTCAGTGTATATGGGGTATGATTGCTAATCATATGAGCCGTAATTACGCCTATGATTTCCTACAAGCAGGTAAACATCTTGAGCGTGCAGATATGACAAGCCGAATACTTGAGCTCGCTACTTTATTAATGTCAGATAATCGTAGTGATGCTTTAAGGCAGCATGAAGGTATTTTGTGGGCGACCTTGCTTAGAGTGTTAAATGCTCAGCAGATGTATATTCAGGCACATAATTCGTCACTAAAGGGCGAGAAAGTACTCACGTTCTTAATTCAGGATAAAGCCTTCCCTCGTTCATTAAGTTTTTCGGTTAACTCTATAGGCAATTACCTGGAGTATTTACCGGGTGAAAAACAAGTACTGGAACAGCAGATTGAGATTTTGACACGATTACAGGACTACAGTGCGGAGAAAAATCCACCGGAAACCATACGACTGATGATGGATGAGTTACAGATTTTGTTAAATCGTTTGAATACCAGCATTACCAGTAATTGGTTTTATCCGGATTATTCAGTCTCATGAGACGTTTCTTTTGCCAGTGTGGGCAAGAAATCTTTTTTGAAAACACGCACTGTGGCGTCTGTGGCAGTCAATTAGGCTTTATTCCTGAGCTGCAACAACTCTCCAGTCTGCAAGAAGATGACAATGCCTGGCTGATGACGGACCTTTTTCCGTTACAACGTTATCGCAGTTGTTTTCACCGTGACCATGAGCTGGCTTGTAACTGGTTAATCCCGGCTGATTCACCCAACACGCAGTGTATTTCCTGTGCCTTGACCAGAACGATACCGATGTTGACCCAGCCGGATAATTGGCGTCGTTGGCGCACGCTGGAAGCAGCCAAACGCCGTATGATTTATGGTTTACTCAGATTAAATTTGCCAATTAACGCTTTTTATCAAGGTTATGAGCACGGGCTGGTATTTGATTTTCTTGAAGATCAGCGAACGAATCCTGACTTAGCCCTTGAACATGTGTTGAGTGGTCATAGCCAAGGTGTGATTACGCTCAATGCTGCCGAGGCGGATGGTAGCTTCAGGGAAGCCACCCGTGAAGCGATGAATGAATCTTATCGAACTTTGCTGGGCCATTTTCGTCATGAGATTGGCCACTACTATTGGGATATCTTGATTAAAGAGTCTGAACATTACACCATGTTTTGTGATGTATTCGGTTTTACTGAACAAGATTATCAAAGCAGTTTAAATAGCTATTACAGTGATGGGCCGGCGACGGATTGGCCGGAGTTTTATCTGTCTGCATACGCCAGCGCTCACCCAATGGAAGACTGGGCAGAAACGTGGTCACATTATCTGATGATGAGTGACACTATGGAAACAGCGGTGGCTTATGGGCTGATTGACCATTTTGATTATGCCAGTGATTTTGATGTATTGATGACTGACTGGTTGTCGCTGGTGGTGAAAATGAATGCATTAAACCGAAGTGTGGGTAATACGGATGCCTACCCTTTTGTCGTGTCAGCATCAGTGAGAAAAAAACTGAAATTTATTCATAAGCTGCTGAATCCGTTGAAAAAGACTCGGGAATCCGTGGCATTTCTTTAAATGCCTGATTCAGTTTATTACCCCATTCACGACGTAAATTAATCAGAAAAGCATCTTCCGTATCAAAGCGATAGTGATGTTTAAACGCTAAGCTATCGGTTTCATATATCAATACTTCAATAGGTGGCCCAACACTGACATTACTCTTCATGGTCGAATCCATGGATATTAAGGAGCAGGTGGCGGCATCTGTTAACGAGGTTTTCATTGTCAGAAAGCGATCCAGCACGGGTTTACCGTATTTGCTTTCACCAATCTGCAGATAGGGTGTTTCGCGACTGGTGGTGATGTGATTGCCTTGGGGATAAATCAAAAAAGCCTGCGGCGGTTGGCCTTTGATTTGGCCTGCCATCAATAAAGTGGCATCGGGTGAAAAGCCGGACTGCTGGTCTTCGCTATACCGTTTGATACGCTGGCTTAATACATCCCCTACATAATCGGCAGTATCGGATAGATAATGAGTCGTATTGAGGCTGGTTTCATTATCTTCACGCAGATCCCGGTTGAGCTGTTCTATCACACATTGCGTGGTAGCCAGATTACCCGCGCTTAGAATGGCGATACAGCGATCAGCCTTTGTACTGAAACGAAACATCTTGCTGTATGTGCTGACCTGATCAATACCTGCGTTGGTTCTTGAGTCGGAGGTAAGCACCAATCCTTTATCTAGTGATATGGCAATACAATAGGTCATAGTCGTTCCAGTAATGGCTGCGATTAAAGATAGTCAAAAATAAGAGATTGAGCAATCCTGATTTATTGCTCACGACAAAAGAATGGAACCCGTTGATGGGCTGCTGAGTCGTTACAGTATGAATCGATGTATTAACAGCGCTGTTAACTCGCATTCACATGTGAAATATTATCTCGGATATGACGTCTGAATTCACCTTTTTAACGGAGTAAATGATGGAATCAATAAAAACTTTTATTGAAGAGATCAGCTGGTCTGCCATTATTACTGCCAGCTTGCGAATGGTGCTTATCTTTATTATTGCCTGGGTGGCGACGTGGTTGATGAAATCGGCACTGCAGCGCTTTGAAGTAAGACTGGTCGGGAAGGCGACCGCGAGGGGCGAGTCTTCATTGGAATCCAGAAAGCGCATCGAAACCATTGCCAGATTGTTAAAACAAGCCGGCCTATTGGCAATATGGATTACTTTTTTCCTGATTATATTAAGAGAAATTGGCGTGGAAGTCGGACCGCTTATTGCCAGTGCCGGGATTGTCGGCTTGGCGATTGGCTTTGGGGCGCAAAACCTGGTGAGGGATGTGATTTCAGGCTTTTTTATGATTCTGGAAAATCAGATACGGGTCGGTGATGTGGCCGTGATTAATGGTACCGGTGGTTTAGTAGAGGCCATTAATTTCCGCACCACCGTATTACGCGATTTGGCCGGTATTGTGCACTTTTTTCCAAATGGCACGATTACCACACTAAGTAATATGACGACTGAATGGTCAGCTTATGTGTTTGATATCGGCGTGGCGTATAAAGAAAATACCGATGAGGTAATAGAAGTCATTCGGGAAGTCGCTGATGGGCTGATGGCTGACGAAGATATGAAAAACTTGATTCTTGAACCACCCGAGATTTTTGGTGTGGATAAACTCGATAATTCGGCAGTGATTATTAAGGGCAGAATCAAAACGCTGCCCATTCAACAGTGGACGGTTGGTCGAGAGTTTTTAAGACGCATCAAGCTGAGCTTTGATGAGAAAAATATTGAAATTCCATTCCCTCACAGTACGATTTATTTCGGCGAAGCCAGTAAACCATTTGACGTGAAATTGATGGAAGCAGCCGCGAATCAATCAAAAGAGACATAACCCCATTTACCCTCATGTTTGACCGGTGCCAAGCCGTTATTAAACGGTTTGGCATCATCATACTGAGGAGGAATGACCAGCTCACCACGTTGGTTGATATAACCATAATCCCAGTAATCTAAGGTGACGGCTGCCAGCCCTTCCTGAAAAGACTGGCCCCATTTATATTGAGGTTCGATAACAAGCTTGCCCGTTGCATCCAGATAGCCGACTTTTCCGGCTTTTTCTACTCTGGCCAGACCATCTCTATATGACCAGGCATTATCATAAACCGGGCTGACCAGCTCATTTCCTTGTATATCAATATAGCCATATTTGCCATTATGCATCACCACGGCTTTACCTTCACTAAAGGGCTGAGCGTGCTCATATTCTTTATCATTTAATAAAGTGCCGTCTTGAGATATAAACCTCCAGCTTTGATTGTTACTGACTAAGGCGCGCTGCTCATTAAAAGAGTAAACAGTGTCGTATTTGGGGGTAATCACCATATGACCTTGAGTGTCTACATAGCCCCAACCATCATTTGTTTTCACCGCTGCCAGGCCGCCACTAAAGCGCTTTGTGTCACGAAATTTTGCCTGAACAACCCATCTGCCTTGTTCATCAATAAATCCCCAGGAGCCATATTGTTTCACAGCGGCTTTGCCTTCCTGAAAGATGTCAGCTTTATCAAACCGGGGAGAGATCACCCACTCACCTTTTGTATTAATGAATCCCCACTTATCTTCTTCTAATGCAGCTGCTAAGCCTTCATTAAAAGAGGTTAGTTTCTTAAATATGGCAGGAATGACTATCTGACCACTGGTATCAATAAAACCCCAGCGCTGATCAATGCGGATTGGCGCAAGTCCCTCATTAAACGCTTTTATTTCAGTGTGTTTTTGAGGCGGCAGAATAAATTCACCAACCGTGTTGATAAGACCAACATAAGGTATGCCTTGTTTATTCTGTACAACAATAGCGGTGTCTTGATAGAAGGGGCTAACGGCATCAAAGTCATAATTAATGACTATCTTATTTGCCATGGCAGCAGAGAATGGCATGAGAGAGAAAGTCAGAAGGATTTTAATCATAAAACGTTTCATCATCATCACCTTTGACGTTGATTGTTAACTTGAGTCTCTGCCGCTTAACGTGAATTTCACGTGAACCTAATAACAATATAAATCAAAGGTTTATTTTATATTTGTAGGGCTTTCAGAAATGGGTTGTCGATGTTAATCAGAGGGCGTTATTGGCAGGTTTTTCAACGGACAGTGACGGCACTGATGGTATCGCTATGTAATGCTTGTTCACCCGTGACGGTATTAAATGCACTGGTACCAGAAGATGGTTATCAAAAAATAGCGGACCAGGCTTATGGTACGAGCCAAAGACAAAAGCTGGATATTTATCTGCCTGGAGCAGCTACATTCAAACAACCACTGAAGACAATCGTATTCTTTTACGGTGGCAGTTGGGACTCAGGTGATAAAGCTGATTATAAGTTTGTTGCAGAAGCGCTGACATCTGCTGGCTATATTGTCATCATTCCTGATTATCGTTTGTATCCTGAAGTGGTCTTCCCTGAATTTGTCGATGATGCCGCACGGTCGATGGCTTGGGTGTTTGAACATATTCGTGACTACGGTGGTGACAAACAACAGGTATTTATTGCCGGGCATTCGGCCGGGGCACATATTGCAGCATTATTAAGCTTGAATGCATCATATTTGGCTAACTACGGTTATAAGCCAACAGATATTCAAGGCATGATTGGTTTGGCCGGGCCCTATGATTTCTTGCCTTTAAAGAGTCAGCGCTTGAAGCATATCTTTGGCCCTGAACCAGAGCGCTGGCAAAGTCAGCCGATTCAGTTTGTGGATGGTGAAAACCCGCCAATGTTACTGATGGTAGGTAACAAGGACCACACGGTGTTACCCAGGAACAGTATTAATCTGGCTGCAGAGATTAAGCGGAAAAACGGTCCGGTTCAGCTTGTCGAGTTTGAAGCGCTAAATCACGTAGCCATGGTTTCTCATCTGGCTAAACCTTTAAGAGGCGATGATAAGCTCAGGCAAACCATTATTGAATTTATTAATCAGTTTTAGGCGTAGGGGCGGGTAATAAAGGTAATTGGCTAAAAGCAGGACAGATCGTGATGCTCAGCCCTGAATCAATTTGATGCTTACCTTCCACTGCAAATAAGGGATAAGACTGACCTGCTGAAAGCTGTGTTGCCGGTAACGTCAATAAGATCTGTTTATTATTAATGGCCATGGTTTCTATAGGCAGCCAATCATCACCAGACTTGAGTAGCCATTTTTTTTCTTGACTATCCACCGTTCCAGATAAGGTCACTGTTTCGGTTGTTCTGACGCAGCCCGAGGGTGATAGGGTCAATGATGAGGATTTTTCAGGATTTAGCGATGTAAAACGATTTACGCTAGGTTTTGTTACGGCTCTAACGTCAGTGTCAGCATTCGCTTTTGATACAAACATTAGCAGAGAGGCCAAGAAAAAAGGCACTGTTAAAAACAGTGCCTTGTACTGTAAATTCATCATATTCAGGCAGAAATACCTTTTGATGTCATCACAATCATCTTTTCAACCTGCATATCTTCCATCGTGTAAGGAATACCGCCTGTACCTAAGCCAGAGTGTTTTAAACCGGCAAAAGGCATCCAGTCGACACGAAATGCGGTGTGTTCATTTATCATCACAGCCGACGCATCAAGCTTGTCAGCCACATACATCGCCGCATTTAACTCGCGACTGTATACCGAGGCCTGGAAGGCAAAGGGCAGACTGTTAGCCGCCGCCAGAGCCTCATCAACATCATCAAATGGATACACATTGACGACAGGGCCAAACACTTCAGATGTGGTGACTTTGGCATTCGCTGGTGGGTTGAATAACACCGTAGGTGCGTAACAGTTATCAGCTAATGCTTTCCCGCCACACAGACATTCAGCACCGGCACGAATGGCTTCCTTCACCCAATCATCAATCCGGGTTAGCTCAGATTTTTTGATAATTGGGCCCACTTCCGTATCGGCTGATACCGGATCACCCACTTTAAGCTGTTTGGCCGCTTCCGCTAATTTTTCTGCCAATTGTCTGGCAATAGAGCGATGAGCATAGATCCGTTGTACAGAGACACATACCTGGCCTGCATGATAAAAACTGCCTTTACTTAGACCGGGAATAGCCGCTTCAATGTCAGCATCTTTAGTCACAATAACCGGAGCCACACCACCGTGCTCCAATGCACAACGTGTGCCCGGGGCGAGTTTTGAGCGTAAATACCAGCCCACTTTAGCGCTACCAATAAAGCTCAGAAAAGCCACACGATCATCGGTGACCAGAGATTCGGTATCTTCGTGACTTTCCGTCAGTAGAGCCTGACACCAGCCCTCTGGCAAACCGGCTTTATGGAATATTTCCACCAGGCGGAAACAGGATAAAGGTGTTTTTTCGGCAGGTTTTACAATGACCGGGCAACCTGTGGCAATCGCCGGACCGACCTGATGAGCGATAAGATTAAGTGGATGATTAAATGCGCTGATGGCAACCACCACACCAATTGGTTCTTTACGTATTGTGGTTAAACGGTGTTGTGAGGCTGGATTAATACCCATGGGAATCGTATGCGGTGCATCATTTCGCAAGCCATCAATACAGGCACGAATACTATCAATACAGCGATTCATTTCGACCTGAGAATCAATAAGAGGTTTACCACCTTCTTCAGCCGCACCGACAGCGAGACTGTCTGCCTCTGCTTTCATCATCTCAACGGCTTTTTCGAGAATGGCAATACGTTCAACAACCTTAAGCCACTGTGATCGGTCTTTAAATAGCGAATGTGCCGTGGTTAAGGCTTTATCAATATCCGCTTTATTTGCTTGATCGACAGTGCCGAGTAATTGTTCATTAAAGGGCGAGAAGACTTCCGCCCGGGAAGCATCCGTTTTTGATAAACCAGCGATCTTCAACGGAAAATGGGGCGTGGTCATTATATAAGCTCCTTATAAAATACAGATTTTTTGTTTCAGGCCTTCACTAAGGATGGAATAATTCAGCGAGTAATCAACAGCCAGATCAATCAGGTGAACCCCTTTGGCATTGAGAGCGTAATCAAGGGTTTTGACGAACTCGGCATGACTGGTGGGTCTGTGACCAATCGCGCCATAGCTATCGGCATATTTCACAAAATCAGGGTTATTAAAGTTAAGGCCATAATCTTCAAAGCCCATACCTTCTTGTTTCCACTTGATCATGCCATAGGCGTTGTCGTTGAATATCAACACGACCAAATCAAGGCCCAGTCTGACAGCGGTTTCCATTTCTTGTGAATTCATCATAAAACCGCCATCACCACAGACAGCCATGACTTTATGATCCGGATTCAGCATTTTCGCCATCATCGCGGTGGATAGTCCTGCTCCCATTGTGGCGAGGGCGTTGTCCAGCAGCAGTGAATTGTAGTAATAGCTCGGATAGTTTCGAGCAAACCAGATTTTGTACACGCCATTATCCAAGGCGAGAATATCTTCTTCACCCATGGCTTCACGAATAATGCGTACTGCACTCTGCGGCAGGATAGGGAAGCGTTCATCATCGCTGTATTTGGACAGCCGTTCATTTACTTCTTGTTTTACTCTGTAGTAATACGAAAAGTCCCAATGTGGTTGAACTGTTAAACCCGTACGCAGACGATTAATGGAGGTGGCGATATCACCGACTACATCGAGTTGGGGGAAGTAGACAGGATCAATTTCAGCGGCATGGAAATTAATATGAATGACTTGAGCGCCGCCATCTTTCATGAAGAAAGGCGGTTTTTCTACTTCATCGTGACCCACATTAATAATCAGATCCGCTCGTTCAATAGCACAGTGTAAGAAGTCCGATTCTGACAACGCAGCGGTACCCAGATAGCTATCATGCCGCTCATCAATCACGCCTTTGCCCAGTTGCGTGTTGAAAAATGGAATACCGGTATGTTCGACAAATTTTGTCAAAGCAGCACTGGCTCGTTTACGGTTGGCTCCGGCACCAATCAGTAATAGAGGCATTGACGCCTCTTCAATCATTTTCAAAGCATGCTGAATCGTACGGTTATCTGCATCCGGACGGCGGATGGTTTCAACCGTGTATATACGCTGATGGGCTTCTTCCGCGGCGATGTCCTCGGGAAGTTCAATATGAACTGCGCCGGGTCTTTCTTCTACGGCGATACGGAAAGCTTCACGAACAGTGGCGGCGATAGTACTGCCATGCACGACTTGTTTGGTGAACTTAGTGATGGGCCGGAGCATATTGACCACATCCACAATCTGAAACAGGGCTTGTTTGCTTTCTTTGATGGGTTTTTGCCCGGTAATGATCAACATCGGCATACCACCTAGTTGCGCATAAGCTGCGGGCGTCACCAGATTCGTTGCGCCGGGACCGAGTGTGGATAAACAGACGCCAGGTTTACCGGTTAATCGCCCGTAGTTTGCGGCCATGAATCCTGCGCCTTGTTCGTGGCGAGTAATAATCAGCCTGATAGATGAATGCTTTAATGAATCAAGAAAATCCAGATTTTCTTCGCCGGGAATGCCGAAGATATATTCGACCCCTTCGTTTTCCAGTGCTTTGACGAGTAGGTCTGATGTTTTCATGATGCGTCCTTATCCGTTGGTTTCAGGGGGCCGATCTGTTTTCTGTTAACTTGATTATATAGTGATAATTCAGCTTACCGCTATGGGTTAATAATGCCAATTTCAACCCGACGGTTCATCGCACGCCCTTGTGAGGTCAGGTTTGACCGAATAGGTCTGGTATCGGCATACGCTTCAACTCTGAATTGTTCCGGTTATAAGCCTTTATTATCCAATAATGCATGCACTACTGATGTTGCCCTCGCTGCGGATAACTCCCAGTTAGACCGATAATTTAAATTGCTCAGTGGGACGTTATCTGTATGTCCTGCGACTACAAAAGTAGTATTGAGTTCCGTCAGAACATCCGAGATATGAGCAATAACCGGCAATATCCCGGATTTTAAAGTTGCTTGTCCTGAGGGAAAAGAAGCATTTTCATTAATGCGAATAATGACCCGGTCATCAATAGTTTCCAGACTCAGCTGCCCTGCTGTAATCGCTTTGATGAATTTTTTCTGTAGCGTTGCCATTAGGCTATTCAATTTTGCTCTCTGATACAAATTGGCATCATGAATTTTGATGACACGTTCATCGTTCAGGCTTTCTTGGAAGATCTTAGAGAGCGGTGATGGTGTATCTGTAGGAGATGGGGAGAAGGTCTGTTTAATGATACTGGTGGCTTTGACGATCTCTTCGGGCGTATCTTTTTTTACGCCAAAAGCATTCTCCATCGAGCGAACCACGACTTTGTATTTAAGTGCGTCAATTTCAGCCATACTGAGCAGCAATACAAAAAAGCAAAGTAACAAAGTCATAAGATCAGCGAAAGTGGCTAAATAGCGAGGGATTCCACTGCTTTGTTTCTTCATATTGGGTCGGTATTGGCTCTGGTTATTCAAATCTACTCGCTTTTGTCCGACCAGTTCGCATTATCTGATACCTTTATGCTCTTTTAGGGGTATAGATATTGCTATGCGAATCAATCGTATACACGTTAATATGTTGCATTAATACGTATGTTGCAAGTGTTGTTGAGAAGCTTGCCTGTGTATAAAAGCGATAGTGGTATAAGTCACTATCGATTTTTCCCCAAGGATTGCGAGGACGCTCTTTGTGAAAAGAGCTTATATTTCATGTCGTTAAAGCGATAGCCAGTTATGTACACCAACACTTATACAAGAATGGCATTCTATAGCATACTGGCTGTGCTAGCTGTGATCTTCATCTCAGTAGCGACATTTATTAGTGAACGTTTAGATGATAATTATCGCTCTGAGCAATACGCACAGACTCAAAACTTCTTGACGGAATATCAGAACCGCCTAAGCACCGAGCTACAAACTCATATTCAACTTATTCGTGGTCTACCAAGCCTGTTTGCGGTCAATCAGCATTTAACGCAGAAACAATTTGCGGAGGCTGTCGGTTATTTGGTGAATAACGAGTCAGAAATTCGCAACATTGCTGCGGCGCCGGACATGATCATTAAGTACATGTATCCGGTGGAAGGCAATGAGCTCGCCATCGGCCTGGATTATCGTAAAGAACCTGAGCAGTTTGAGGCTGCTGACAGGGCCAGACGCACGCGTGAGCTTGTGCTGGCAGGGCCGCTTGAATTAAAGCAGGGAGGAACGGGGTTGGTGACTCGTGTACCTGTGTTCTTAAACGATGAAAATACAGGTGAAGAATATTTTTGGGGGCTCATTTCAGCAGTTATTGATGTCGATAAGTTTTTTAGTCACGTGGGTTTGAAGGATCCCATGCCGTTTAAACTGGCAATACGTGGTAAAGACAGCCTTGGTAGACAGGGTGCCGTGTTTTTTGGGGATCCGGCATTGTTTCAGCAACCGACGCTGATACAGACCCTCAAATTGCCAGAGGGAGAGTGGATACTCGCTGCCGAACCTAAAGGCGGTTGGTCAGCATTACCCCAAAATTACTGGCAGCAGGTGGTAGCGATCTATGGCATTGCTAGCATTGTTTTTTTATTGTTGGCAGCCATTATTCGCTTTGTGTTGGTGGCATCTATTGCAAACTATAAATATCGCAATCTGATTCAATCATCACCAGTGCCTTATGTGTTAATGGACAAACAACAACGAGTGACGTTTATTAACCAGGCCTTTAAAGAAACCTTCGGTTATTCGCTGGAAGATATTGAGTCTCTACCAAACTGGCGCCAATTAATTGCTCAGGTGCAGCAGCAGCGAGAAAAACTGAAGCAGGATTTTGTAACTGAAGTGACTCATATCAGCAGCATGAGCAATGCCTTTGAGATAGAAATTCAGACTAAATCAGGTAAATCGCGTGTTGTGCTGGTTAGTTCTTCAGTCGTTGAAAATACCTTTGGTGATGAAACGTTACTGGTGATATATGACATCACTGTACGTAAGGAAGCGGAAGAACAATTACGGTTTTCATCACGCGTGTTCAATCAAGCACACGAAGCGATCATGATCACTGATACCAGAGGTGTGATTACCGATGTTAATCCGGCGTTTTGTAATATCACAGGTTACAGTCGTGAAGAGGCAATAGGTCATACACCTCATTTATTGAGTTCCGGTAAACATCCTCCTGAGTTTTTTCAGAACATGTGGAAATCAATAACGGAGCATGGCTATTGGCAGGGTGAGGTCTGGAACTGTAGAAAAAATGGTGAACTATATGCTGAACTGTTAACCGTCTCTTCCTTAATGGATGATGACGGTACAACGCGACATTTTGTCGGGTTGTTTTCTGATATTACTCAGGCAAAAGAACAGCAGGATATTCTTGAGCTGATGGCGCATTACGATGTGCTGACAAAACTGCCTAACCGCGTCTTGTTTGCTGATCGTTTTTCACAAGCAGTGGCACACTGCAAACGCTCTGGCAGCATGCTGGCCATCTGTTTTGTTGATTTGGATGACTTTAAACCCGTTAATGATACTTATGGTCATGATGTGGGTGACCAACTGCTGGTCGAGGTGGCTAACCGATTAAAAAGCAATGTGCGGGAAGAAGATACGATTTCACGATTTGGTGGGGATGAATTTGCCATTATTTTTCGTGATGTTGAGTCAGTCGAAGAGTGTGAAGAGATGCTGAAACGCATTCATCAGTCGATTGCTCAACCCTACCACGTGGATGATTTACGCCTGAACATCAGTGCATCAAGCGGGGTCAGTTTTTACACTCAGGAAAATGATGATCTTGATACTTTATTGCGTCATGCTGACCAAAGTATGTATCAGGCTAAATTATCTGGGCGTAATCATTATCAATTATTCAACCCGGCCGACAATCAGTTGAATATCGAAAAACAACAGCTACTACATGATATTCGCCAGGGCTTGCAAAGCAATGAATTCCGTTTGTTTTACCAGCCTAAAGTCAATATGACGACTGGCGAGGTGTTTGGTATGGAAGCCTTGATCCGCTGGCAACATCCAACGCGTGGTTTATTAACGCCGCTGAAGTTTTTACCACTGATTGCCGACAGTGAATTAGAAATTGAAATGGGGCAGTGGGTTTTACAACAAGCGCTTCAACAACTGCAGCTATTACATCATGCTGGCTATCGCATCTCAATAAGTGTCAATATTGCTTCTTACCACTTGCAGTCGGCTTACTTTGTGGAAAATGTGGAAGCTATGCTGAATCAGTATCCGGATATCAGCACAGACTACCTACAGCTGGAAATTGTGGAAACATCCGCATTGGGTGATATCGGTGCTATCACCAAGATCATCAGAAAATGCAGAGACTCTCTTGGTGTTTCGGTCGCTTTAGATGATTTTGGCACGGGTTATTCCTCTCTGACCCATTTACGTCATTTGAATGCGGATACCATTAAGATTGATCAGAGTTTCATTCGTGACATGCTTGATGACCCTCAGGATTACACCATTGTGGATGGTGTGACCGGACTGGCGGAAGCCTTTAATCGACAGGTTATCGCGGAAGGGGTGGAAAGTGTTGAACATGGTTTGATGCTATTGCTCATCGGCTGTGAGAATGCACAAGGCTATGGTATTGCTAAGCCTATGCCGAGTGATGAAGTGCTTCCCTGGCTAGCACGTTATCATGCTGATCCTCAGTGGCTGGCTGCGGTGGACTTGCTGCTCTCTCCCAGACAAAAAGCCTTGCGTTTTTTATCTCTGACACTGGAGCGGTGGCGAAAAGTATTTTTAAGTAATTTTGATCAAAATATTGATTCTGCCATATCAACACAATGGCCGATAATGGATATTCATTACTGTCACTGTGGTACATGGATTGAACGTGTTAAAAATCAGAATCTATTTGAAGAATCCTGGCTCGATGAACTTGCGAAAACACATCGGGAATGGCACACACTGGCTACTCAAATGCGAGAGTATGCCTTAGCTGAAAAAATGTCTGATGCCATAGCTTGTGTTGAAGACTTTGAGAAGATCTATCAGCGATTATTGTTCATGATTAGCGGTATCGAGAACGATATATTTTTCATTGCAAGAGAGCCTAGTCAGAACTAACTCATCACAATTTCAGTCTCAACAGAACTTGAATGAAAAGGGTGAAACAAAATGCGGTTTTTGCTTCCAATAGTGATGTTGCTTCTCAGTGCGTGTAGTAATTTGCCTGTGGCAATAAAAGAAGCCCCTTCGCCTGATTGGCAATTGAGTCAGGTGGCTACGCAAGCAGAACAGCATAAGGGAGATAGCATTCGCTGGGGAGGACAAGTGGTGAAAGTGGAGAATGATGATAACGGTTCCACCATCCATGTCGTTCAGTTTCCACTCAACAGTTTTGGAAGACCCGATAGTGATGGTGTCAGTCAGGGCCGTTTTCTAATTCATTCAGATAGCTTTATCGACCCCTACATCTATAAAGCCGGTACATTAATCACGGTAGCGGGGATTGTTAAAAACAAAGAGACAGTCACTATCGATAAAAAATCGATGAGCTTACCGGTAGTGACGGCTACTCAATTGTATCGCTGGAGTAAGAATGATTACTCACGTGATCCTTATTGGCGAGGTCATCCGTACTATTATGACCCCTTCGCCTATGGCCCGTATTACGGGCCAGGCTTACGCCCTTCATGGCGTTATTATGATGGCTACTATTGGTAACCTTATTCGACAATCTCAATTAAGGTTTCACCGGGCGTAACGCGGTCGGCTTTTTTCACATGCAGTGCTTTTACTGTGCCAGAGATATTAGCCAGCAACTCGGTTTCCATTTTCATGGCTTCCATAACTAACAAGGCTTGGCCCGCTTCCACTTTGTCACCTTCCTGCACCAGAACATCAACAACATTGCCTGGTAGTGGTGCCGTGACATGTCCAGGATCTGTCGCTTTCTTACGACCACCAGCATTACTGCTGCTATCGTTGACATACTCGTTTAAGGCCTCGAAAGTCACTTCTTCGGGCATGCCATCAATAGAAATGTAGAATTTGCGTTTACCACCACCGACGTCACCCACACCTGTGATGGCGATATCGTAGCTTTCACCATGGACATCGACTTTAAATTCAGTGGCAATGCCTTCTTTATTATTACTGGCTTCAGTGACCGGTAATAATGGCTCTGGTTTCAAGGTACCTTCAGCACGTTGTTGCAGGAATTCACGGCCAAGATCAGGGAACATGGCAAAAGTCAGCACATCTTCTTCAGATTTCGCTAAGTCACCGATATCGGCTCTCAGCTTATTGAGCTCAGGTGATAGTGCATCAGCGGGACGAGACTCAATGACTTCTTCGTTACCAATCGCTTTTTTCTGCAATTGAGCATTAACAGGTGCGGGTGGCTGACCGTAACCTCCTTGTAAATAACGTTTCACTTCATTGGTGATCGTTTTATAACGCTCACCGGCTAACACGTTATATACCGCTTGAGTGCCCACAATTTGTGAGGTTGGGGTAACCAATGGTGGATAACCCAAATCTTCACGGACACGTGGAATCTCCGCAAATACATCACGAATCCGGTCCAATGCGTTTTGTTCTTTTAATTGGTTGGCGAGATTTGACATCATGCCGCCAGGGACCTGATTGATCTGTACTGACACATCTTCGCCAGTGAATTCACTTTCAAACTGATGGTATTTTTTGCGAACTTCGCGGAAATAGTCAGCAATTTCGGATAACAGGTTAAGATCAAGCCCGGTATCCCAGTCTGTATTACGTAAGGCTGCCACTTGCGACTCTGTGGCTGGATGACTGGTACCGCCTGCAAATGACGAAATGGCGGTATCGATACGATCCACACCTGCTTCAATTGCTTTCAGCTGACATTGTGCTGCGAGACCTGAAGTGGCGTGAGAGTGAATGACTAACGGTAGATCGACTTCCGATTTAATTGCTTTAACTAAGTCATAGGTCGGATAAGGGGCTAATAAACCGGCCATATCTTTGATGGCAATGGAGTCTGCGCCCATGTTTTGCAGATCTTTGGCCTGTTTTACGAACAATTCAGGCGTGTGAACCGGGCTGGTGGTGTAGCTTATGGTGCCTTGAGCGTGTTTACCGGCTTTTTTCACCGCTTTCATCGCGGTTTCCAGATTGCGCAGGTCATTCAGCGCATCAAAAATACGAAATACATCAATACCGTTTTCAGCCGCACGTTCGACAAAAGCACTGACCACATCGTCAGCGTAGTGACGGTAACCCAGCAGGTTTTGGCCACGTAATAACATTTGTAAACGGGTTTTAGGTAAAGCCTGTTTTAACTGTCTGAGTCTTTCCCAAGGGTCTTCTTTTAAATAACGAACACAGGCATCGAACGTCGCACCACCCCAGACTTCCAGTGACCAATAACCGACCTGATCGAGTTTGTCACAGATAGGCAGCATATCGTCAGTGCGCATACGCGTTGCAATAAGTGATTGGTGGGCATCACGCAGAATGACATCAGTAACTTCAATTTTTTTCATAAAATCTCCAGCAGTGTTTAAGGCTTACCAGCCTGCATGGGCTGCAATTGCAGTGGCCAAAGCCAGCGCCACTGCGCTGGGACGTCGTTTATTCGAATAGTTGAGTAATTCCGGATGGTTAGGCACAAAACTTGTGTCGAAATGACCAGAGCGGAAATCGGGATGATTGAGAATCTGCTTGTAATAATTCTCTGTGGTTTTAATGCCGTGCAAACGCATATCATCCAAGGCGCGTTGACCACGACTAATCGCATCTTCCCAATCCAGTGCCCAGACCACCAATTTCAGACACATGGAGTCGAAATAAGGTGGAATTTCATAACCGGTATATATTGCTGTATCAACACGTACACCCGGACCACCTGGTGCATAGTAATGCGTAATACGTCCGAAACTGGGCAGGAAATCATTTTTTGGATCTTCGGCGTTAATCCGGAACTGTAAGGCATAACCGCGATAGGCGATATCTTGCTGGCGGTAGCTTAATGGTAGGCCAGATGCGATGCGCAATTGTTCACGCACAATATCAATACCAGTAATTTGTTCGGTAATGGTGTGTTCTACCTGAACGCGGGTATTCATTTCCATGAAATACACTTCATTACCTGTCAGTAAAAACTCGACGGTACCGGCATTTTCATAATTCACTGCTTGAGCGGCTTTGACAGCAAGACCGCCGACATAATCACGTTGTTCAGGAGTGAGCTGCGGACTGGGTGCAATTTCAATCAGTTTTTGATTACGGCGTTGAATGGAACAGTCACGCTCATATAAATGCACCACATTGCCCTCGCTGTCAGCCAGTATTTGAACTTCAATATGGCGAGGGTTCACGATACATTTTTCAAGGAAGACTTCAGCCGAACCAAAAGCTTTTGTTGCTTCAGAAATGACACGTGGATATTGTTGACGCAGCTCATTGGCACTGTCACAACGGCGAATACCACGACCACCGCCGCCAGATGTGGCTTTGATCATTACCGGATAACCCACTTCTTCAGCGAGGGCTAAGGCTTCGTCTAAATCGGCTAAGTTGCCGTCAGAGCCCGGTGTAATAGGGACGCCGGCATCACGCATGCTGTCACGGGCTGCAGTTTTGTCACCCATCTTTTCGATGACGCTGGATTTCGGCCCAACGAAAGTGATGTTATTTTTTTCACATAAACGAGCAAATTCGGCATTTTCAGATAAAAAACCATAGCCTGGATGGATAGCATCGCAGCCCGTTTCAACCGCTAAGTTCACAATACGCAATGGGTCAAGATAACCGGCCAGTGGATCATCGCCGAGTGAATAGGACTCGTCTGCACGTTTTACATGTAAGGCATAACGATCGGGTTCGGTATAAATAGCAACTGAACGGATGCCCATCTCTGCACATGCGCGGACAATGCGCACGGCAATTTCACCACGATTGGCGATTAACACTTTTTTCAACATGAGCTACTCCAGATTGAATCTAGGAAATAGGCTAGAGTAATTCATACATAATGAAAAATTGATATAATTTTGATTAGTGATAAGTAATTACTTATGTATAAGGTTTCTTCATTTTTATGTCATTGACTTTACAGCAATTAATCAGTCGACTGTCTTTCCGTCAAATGCAGGTATTCCTGGCGGTATACCAACAACAAGGTTATGGAAAGGGGGCGGAGAGTTTAGGTTTGACTCAGCCAGCCGTCAGTTCACAGATCAAAAAGCTTGAGTCGGCATTAGGTCAGCCGTTATTTGAATTTGTCGGGCGTAAGCTATATTGCACTCGTGCGGGGGAGCGGGTTGCTGAACATATTGAAGCCATTTTTGAGCAAGTGGCGAGTCTGCAAAGTGATCTGCATAAGCTTGAGGGGAAACTTTCAGGTGAATTAAATCTGTGTGCGGTCAGTTCAGCTCAATACGCGGTGCCGCATTTATTACGCGGTTTTTTACAGCTGTATCCATCGGTAAACGTCAATCTGAATATTGTGAACCGAACTCAGGCGATTGAAAGGCTTAATGACAATAAAGAAGATTTGGTGATTATGGGGCTAGTCCCTAATGATCGATCGTTATCCTCTTTGCCTTTTCTCGATAATGAATTAATACCCGTGGTCCCTGTTCATCATCCGCTGGCGACAAAAAAAAATATCCATCCCCAGCAGTTTCTTGATGCGAAGTTACTGAGTCGTGAATCTGGGTCGGGCAATCGTCTGGCACTTGAGCAACACTGTCAGCAGCAGCGTTTATCACTCAATGTGACCATGCAGTTTGGCTCTAATGATGCATTGAAACATGCGGTTTTAGCGGGATTAGGTGTGGCAGTATTGCCGAGATTGAGTGTACTGTCAGAATTGCGTCTGGGCCAATTGGTGAGCCCGGTTATTAAAGGTTTTCCATTACGCCGCAGTTGGTGTCTGGTGTCACCGCAAGGCAAACATGCGACGCCTGTTACTCAGGCTTTTTTAGAATATATTCAGACTAACCTGAAAGAAATTCATCAATATTTTCAGTCACTTGATATTGTTTAGGGTTTAGTTAATAACTCGTCAATATTGATCTGGTGATTGGCCCGTTGAATTTTAGATTGCAGATAAAGATGGTTATGACGATTAGCAAAGACACCGGTGGGCCGGGTTCCATGCACCTGAATACCGGCATTTTCCAGTTGCTGGCGTTTATCCGGATTATTGGTCATGAGCATAATCTGATTAAGACCTAAGGCATTGAGGATGTCGGCCGCCGCCTGATAATCGCGTTCATCGACGTTATGGCCGAGTTTAAGGTTAGCGGTAAAGGTGTCGTGCCCCTGTTCTTGTAAGCGATAGGCATCCAGCTTTTCATAGAGGCCAATGCCTCGGCCTTCCTGACGCAGATACAATAAATAACCACCTTCTTTATTAAACAAACTCAAGGCTTCCTGCAATTGCGGTCCACAATCGCAGCGTGCTGAACCCAATGCATCACCTGTGACACATTCTGAGTGCAATCTCACTAATGGGTGCTGTGGATCCGGGCTGCCGAGTTTTAACGCAAAATGTTCTTTGTCATCTGCTAAACCTGAAAAACTATACATTTCTGCCATTGCTTCACTGCCATCAGCCAGAATGATCGGCAACTGAACAGTTGTCCGAATCGCCACGGCTGACGTGTCTCTGGAAGATTGAAAACAGTGTTTAATTCGTCTGAGCAACGCAGTGAATAGGTTAGGGCGGTTTGTGTTCACAATGTAAGGCAACGTTAAATAAAGCAATCGGCAATTTTACTGCATCTGACTCTTTTTAAGAATAATTTATTGAAATAACGGAAGGTTTTCCCGCTCTGCCATAGCCAGGACGATCATCAGATTGAAATATCTCTGACGCATACTAAGGGATCGGCAAATAAACATGATGAGGCGTTTTGCGTGCAACAAATCAAGCAAACAGAGCATATATTCCATTTAATTTATGACTTGCTGAATCGTCAGGAACTAGTAGAAACCCTGACAATGCGACAAGAGAATAAAGGTAAACAGGCTCTGGTCGAATTGCTCACCGTAAAACAATATCAAGGTGAAATTCAGCAACTGTTAAATCGCTTACATCCATACGATATTGCGAACTTGCTTGAGCAATTACCGCCTGTGCAACGTTCTTTTATATGGCAACTGCTTGATAGCGAACATATGGGGGCCGTATTGCTCGAGTTATCCGACAGTTTACGGCAAACATTATTAGCAGAATTAAACCCGACTGATTTAATTCGGGCGGCATCGCATCTTGATACCGATGAGATTGCGGATTTAATGCAGGAATTACCGGATGACGTCGGCCATAGTGTTTTATCTTCATTACCAGAACAGCAGCGTGAAAATGTCCAGTCCACCTTACTTTTTCCTGAAGAAAGTGTCGGTGCATGGATGGAATATGACTTTACCGTGGTATTTGATCATCAAACCTTAGATCAAGTGTTACGTGAATTACGGCAGAAAGGGAAGTTACCCGATGAGTCGGGTTTTATTCTGGTGATTAACTCGGCAGGTTTATTTCAGGGATTGTTGCTTGTCTCGGATTTATTAATCAAATCTGGTGAGTTGCGGGTGGCAGACAGTATGTTGAAACAAGTCCATATTTTTCATACCACCGACTCTGCTGATGAAGCAGCACGTGATTTTGAGCGTTATGAACTATTGGTTGCCCCGGTCATTAATGCGCATCAGAAACTGGTTGGCGTATTGCGCGTCAGCTCTTTGATGGATTTACTGGAAGAACAGTCCCAGCGTCAGTTTCTGGCTCAAGCCGGTTTATCGAAAGAAGAAAATCTGTTTGACCCGATGATGAAGTCAGCAAAAAACCGCTGGCCTTGGATTGCGCTTAATTTGGTGATTGTATTGATTGCTTCGCGTGTGATTGATCAGTTCCAGACCACCATCAGCAGTATGGTGGCGCTAGCTGCATTATTGCCAATCACGGCGAATATTGGTGGTAATACGGGTAATCAGGTGGTGGCATTAGTGATTCGTGGTCTGGCATTAAAACAACTTGATGCTAATAATCTGCGGCGTCTATATATAAAAGAGTTTTCCGTGGCTGCTGTTAACGGTTTGATATGGGGAAGTCTGACCGGATTGTTAACCTTATTTTTGTATCACAACCTGGGTTTAGCTTTTGTGATGATGCTAGCGATGTCATGTACGATGGTGTTGGCGGCATTAATTGGGGTCAGTATTCCATTGATTTTAAAAAAGCTGAAACAGGATCCGGTGCTGGGCAGCAGCATTATTACCACCGGAATGACCGATACTCTGGGGTTTCTGATATTTCTAAGCCTGGCTTCTTTGCTTTTACCGACGTGAATGAAAGGTGGATATTTTATCTGCACTCAGGAAAATCCTGAGTGATCAAAAGAAAAATACGCTATTGCGATTTGTTACAGGCTCGTAATATAGGAACCGTACTAACAAACACAAAGCGAGGTGATTATCATGTGGACTAAACCAGAATATTCAGACATGCGTTTCGGTTTCGAAGTAACTATGTACATCTGCAACAGATAATAGTTTCTCAAATCGAGAGCAAAAAAGCCCCACTAGTTGGGGCTTTTTTTATGCCTGTAGAAAATTATCTACGTAAATTTCCTGATATACATGAATTCAGATAGACCCTAAGCTGAGCATCAGTTTCTGCATGATGAAGACAGGGTGGTTTTATGCTCAAGGTTGGCACAGTCAAACAAATCTGGCGGTATCCGGTCAAAGGGATGGCGGGAGAACAGCTTGAACAAGGTTATTTAGGCGAAAATGGTTTAACCGGTGATCGTATCTGGGCATTGCAGGATACACAGCGGCAGGAAATTCAAAGCTGTAAGTTTCGGCCTCAATTATTGCGTTGCAGTGCGAAGTGCCGGCGTGGTGACGCGAGCGGACCCGACGATCAGGTCGATATTACTTTTCCTGACGGCGCAGTGATTGGCAGTGATGAGCCGCAGGTGAATCAGTTGCTGACTCTGTTGACCGGGTTTGATTCTACTCTGCAGCCGCTTAAACCCATTGAAGAACAGGATTTCTACAAACGTTATAAACAAGACGATCATACTTGGCTGGAAGAATTAAAAGCCACGTTTGATCGGGAACCGGGAGAAGCCTTGCCGGATTTGGATAACTTGCCTGAGCAAGCTCAGGAATATGTGTCCTTACCCGGCACATTTTTCCTAGTCACGCCTTTTCATCTGCTCACCACGGCAACACTCGATTATATGAAACAGCTTAAACCCGAGTCTGATTGGGCTGTGGAACGCTTTCGTCCCAATATTGTTATTGAAACCTTACCGGGGATGGAAGGCTTGGTTGAACAGGCCTGGTTAGATAAAACGATTCAGATTGGTCAGACTTATGTGCAATGTTGTGGCACAACACCACGTTGTGGAGCGATCACCCGACAACAGCGCCATATTCCCACAGATACAGGCATGCTTCGAACCATTGTGAAGCAGGCTGATCAGAATCTGGGCGTTTATGGTGTGATTGCTGAAGCCGGTGTAATCCAGATTGGTGATGAGGTTTTCGTTAAATGATGCGCTTCACAGCCCATTATTTTTCAACAAAAGCACGCTCGATTACATAGTCGCCAGGCACACCGATACGAGGGGAAACCACAAATCCTCTTTCGTCTAATAATGCCGCTGTGTCATTTAACATTTGTGGGCTACCACAGATCATCGCTCTGTCGTGGGCAGGATCAAGCGGCGGTAAGCCAATATCTTCAAACAGTTTGCCACTGGTAATCAGATCCGTCAGTCGCCCCTCATTTCGGAAGGGTTCACGTGTCACGGTGGGATAATAGATCAACTTCTCTCTGACCACCTCACCAAAGAATTCATTCTCAGGTAATTCTTTTTCAATAAAGTCGGCATAGGCCAGCTCACTAAGATAACGCACCCCATGTACCAGAATAATTTTTTCAAAGCGGTCATAGGCTTCAATATCCTGAATCACGCTGAGAAAAGGTGCGAGTCCGGTGCCGGTTGAAAACAAATACAGGTTTTTGCCCGGTTTGAGATCATGAACCACTAAGGTGCCCGTTGGTTTTTTACTGACCAGCACTTCATCACCTACCTGTAAATGTTGCAGGCGTGAGGTGAGTGGCCCGTTGGGGACTTTGATGCTGAAAAATTCCAGATTTTCATCATAATTCGGGCTGGCAATACTGTAAGCACGAACTAATGGCTTATTGTCGACCTCAAGGCCAATCATCACAAATTGACCATTTTCAAAACGCAGACCCGGATCACGAGTCGTTTTGAAGCTAAACAGATTGTCATCCCAGTGATGTACGCTTAATACGCGTTCGCTTGCAAATGTACTCATCGTTATCTCTTTTTATGAAAGGGCATTGGTTAAAGTTGGCACGGCATCAAACAAATCAGCGACCAAACCGTAGTCAGCCACTTGGAAAATCGGTGCGTCAGGATCCTGGTTGATGGCAACCACAATCCGGCTGTCTTTCATACCGGCCGTGTGTTGCACCGCACCAGATACGCCGACAGCAAAATACAGTTCAGGCGCTACAGTCACACCTGTTTGACCGACCTGAATTTCATTCGGTGCATAACCGGCATCTACCGCTGCTCTGGTTGCGCCCAGTGCCGCACCGAGTTTTTCAGCCAATGGATTAAGTAAGGCATCAAATTTTTCTGCACTGCCTAATGAGCGTCCGCCTGATACCACCACTTTGGCCGAGTTCAGAGCAGGTCTGTCTGACTCAATACGTGACTCGCTGATCCAGCGTGTTTTAGTGAAAGGCGCTACTGCTGTAATAGTCGTTATTTCAGCCTGGCCATTTAATTCAGCCGCGGCAAACTTGCTGCCACGCACTGTCAGAATTTGGCGTGTATCACGACTTTGTATAGTGGTGTGTACATTACCGGCGTAGATAGCACGCAGGTAACGATTGTCAGATTGAATGTCCAATACATCGGATATCATCGCTACATCATTGAGTGCCGCTACTCGAGGTAAAACATTGCGACTAAATGAAGAATGGGCAGCAATAAGGACCTGATAATCAGTGATTATCGAGTTAATCTGATTGCTGACATCTTCTGCGATCGGATGGGCAAACTGCTGCGCATCGACATGTAATACTCGACTGACGCCATGAATCGTGGCGGCCTGTTCAGCAATCTTTTCAGATTGGTGGCCTAAAACTAACAGGTGAACCGGCTGTCCCCAAGATTGAGCTGCAGTCACAGCATGACGAACGTCGTTATGTAGTTGCTGACCATTATGTTCTGCTAAGACTAATGTGCTCATAGTTCAATTCCTTCTTTTGCGCGTAGTTGCTGCAATAAAGCATCCACACTATCGACTTTGATGCCAGGCTTACGTGCAGGTGGTTCTGCCACCTGTAATAAAGACAATCTGGTGCTGAGATCTGATACCAGATCTGCAGCCACGAGTGTTTCAATGGGTTTTTTCCTCGCCTGCATCAGGTTCGGTAATTTGACGAAACGGGGATCATTCAAGCGTAAGTCCGCCGTGACCACCGCCGGCAACTGCAAGGCCAGTGTTTCCGTACCGCCATCTACTTCACGAGTGACGATGGCTTCATTAGCTTCAATGTCTAAAGCCGAGGCGAACGTGCCCTGAGGGTAATTCAATAATGCGGCAAGCATTTGCCCTGCCTGCCCGGCATCATCGTCAACGGCTTGTTTGCCCAGAATAATCAGGTCTGGCTGTTCCTGTTCTACGAGGCCTTTTAATAGTTTGGCGACTTCCAGAGATTGCACTTCAGCCTCATGTTCGACTAAGACGGCACGATCTACCCCCATTGCCAGTGCATGACGAAGCACATCCTGATTAGCGGCTGAGCCTATCGATACAGCAACAATCTCAGTGGCTTTTCCCTGTTCTTTCAGGCGAATAGCTTGTTCAATCGCATTTTCATCAAAAGGATTGGCACTCATTTTGACGCCGTCGATATCCACATTGGAACCATCGGCTTTGATGCCGACCTTGATGTTGTAATCCACTACACGTTTTATCGCGACTAAAATTTTCATCACATTTCCTCTTAAGGTTTGCTGAGCATTTTATAGTGGCGTACAATATTTGTTAAATTGATTATTTAGATATTATCTATCTAATAAATAGATATGCAAAAACATGAAATTCAGTCTAAGACAACTTGAAATTTTTGTTGCCGTCAGTCGAACAGGCAGTGTGTCCAAAGCCGCTCAGGCTGTGTTTCTTTCACAGTCTGCAGCGAGTACGGCGCTGGCGGAATTTGAGAAACAATATAATGTGCAGCTGTTTGACCGAGTTGGTAAGTCCTTACGAATTAACCAGGCAGGTCAGCAATTGTTACCGCATGCCGTGGAGTTATTAGACCGCGCCCAGGAGATTCATAACCTGATGGAAGGTCATGCCGGTTACGGTCTGATGAAAATCGGCGCGACATTGACCATTGGCAATTATTTGGCGACGTTGTTGGTTGCCGAGTTTTTACATGAGCATGACGATAGTCGTATTGAGCTGCAGGTTCACAACACCAAAACTATCATTGAGCAAATTGCGAATCATGAACTTGATCTTGGTCTGATCGAAGGCGGCTGTCATCATCCGGATATTGAGGTGGAAACCTGGATTGCTGATGAATTAGTGGTGTTTTGTGCTCCGCAGCATCCGCTGGCAACGAAGAAAAAAGTCACTATGCAGCAGTTACTGGCCGAGCCGTGGATTTTACGGGAGAAAGGGTCGGGCACACGTGAGACCTTTGATCGTGCTTTTCATAATTACCATTCTCAGCTCAATATTCGTCTGGAGTTGGAGCATACCGAAGCGGTGAAACGTACGGTGGAATCGGGTTTAGGCATCGGCTGTATTTCTCGTTTGGCATTAAAAGATGCTTTCCGCCGTGGCAGTTTAGTGCCGGTGAATACACCCGCCTTAGATTTGGGGCGGTACTTTTATTTTCTCTGGCATAAGCAGAAATATCAGACCACTGGCATGCGTGAGTTTTTGGCTTTGTGTAAATCAATTACCGCCGATGTCTCTCGTAGTGACGAGGTCAATTTAACGCGAATAATTAAGGAATAAATCATGCAACGTGATGTAATGAATTATGACTTATTGATTGTCGGGGCTGGGCCAGCAGGGCTGGCTGCGGCTATCCGGTTTAAACAATTAGCCAATGATGCAGGAAAAGAGCTCAGCGTCTGTGTGTTGGAAAAAGCGGCAGAAGTCGGTGCACAAATTGTGTCTGGCGCGGTGATTGATCCCATCGCTTTAAATGAGCTGATACCGGATTGGAAAGAAAAGGGCGCACCATTAAAAACACCCGTAAGCGATGATAAGTTTCAGTTTATGACGGGCAATAAAGCCTGGACGATTCCCCACTGGCTGATGCCGCCCTTGATGAAAAATAATGGTAACTATATCGGTAGTCTGGGTGAACTATGCAGTTGGTTAGCCGAGCAGGCTGAACAGCTCGGTGTGGAAATATATGCCGGATTTTCTGCACAAGAAGCCTTATATGATGAGGAAGGTAATCTGATTGGCGTCATTACCGGAGACATGGGTAGAGATGCCCAGGGTCAAGAAACAGCACAGTTTGTTGACGGCATTGAAATTCAGGCGCCTTTTACTTTTATTGCAGAGGGAGCCAGAGGGTCGCTGGCCCGTCAGTTAGAGTCACATTTCAAGTTGCGAGATGAAAACCGACCAGCCAAGTTCGGCTTAGGTATAAAAGAAATCTGGCGTATTCCAGAACAGCAACATCAGCCAGGTTATGTGAGTCATAGTTTTGGTTGGCCATTATCTGACGATACCGGCGGTGGGGCATTTGTGTATCACTACGGTGAGCAATTAGTGTCTATCGGGATGGTGGTGCATTTAGATTACAGCAACCCTTACCTGTCTCCTTTTGAAGAATTTCAACGGTTTAAAACTCATCCGGAGATACGGTCGATGTTATCGGGTGGTAAGCGTCTTAGTTATGGCGCCAGAGCGATTAGTGAAGGTGGTTTGCAATCTCTGCCCGATCTGATTTTTCCGGGCGGTGCATTTATCGGTTGCAGCGCGGGTATGGTGAATGTAGCCAAGATTAAAGGCAGCCATAATGCGATGAAATCTGGCATGTTAGCAGCAGAAGCCGCTTTTGATTATTTTGCTGCCGAGAGTGAAGGTGGTAAGCGTTTACTTATGGAATATCCCATTAAGTTAAATGACTCATGGGTTTGGAAAGAGCTGGAAAAGGTACGCAACTTTAAACCATTATTGTCACGCTTTGGTAATTTGGTAGGCGGCGCATTGGCTGGCGTTGAGCTGTGGTTAAGCGCTTTACATATTAAGTTTCCATGGACCTTAAAGCACCAGCAAGCCGACCACGACAGTCTTAAGCCAAAAAGCCAGGCGGAAAAAATTGACTACCCGAAACCGGATGGTGAACTGACCTTTGATCGGCTGTCGTCAATCGACTTAAGCAATATTGTTCATGATGATAATCAACCTTGCCATCTGCAGTTAAAAGACAAAACGGTACCGATCAGGATTAACCTCACTAACTATGATGCACCAGAGCAACGTTATTGCCCGGCCGGGGTGTATGAAATTATCGAGCAGGCAGGTGAACCCTCATTACAGATTAATGCTCAGAACTGCATACACTGCAAAACCTGTGATATCAAAGATCCAACCCAGAATATCTTCTGGGTGCCACCAGAAGGTGGTAGTGGGCCAGTATATAAAGGCATGTAAGGGTGATACTGACTGACACCAACAGAATAAGAGGATGATGTGATGGCGGAAAATGATGCAAATCCAGAAATGGATGAAAAAACCTATGAGTTAGCTCAGCTGGTGTTTCAGTTAGTGCGCGATGGCAAAGCGGACGAGTTAAAGAAATCACTGGAAATGGGCTTGCCGGTGAATATCCGAACTGGCAACGGCGATAGTTTGTTGATGTTAGCCAGTTACAACGGTCACTACGACATGACAAAACTATTATTGGCGCATGGTGCCGACCCAGAACTTGCCAATGATCGTCAGCAAACACCGTTAGCTGGCGTGGCCTTTAAAGGCTACAAAGACATTGCTGAGTTATTGATTGAGCATGGGGCTAATGTCAATGCGACCACACCGGATGGCAAAACCGCACTGATGTTTGCTGCGATGTTTAACCAACTCGAAGTGGTGGAGTGTCTTCTGACGCATGGGGCTGATGCCAGTATGATGACGGATGAGGGCAAAACAGCCTTAATGTTGGCTGATGCCATGGGGGCTGCTGACACCCGGGAACGGCTCAGAAATGCCTGATACGCTTTGCCTGGCAAGTAGAGATAAATTGGTGCAGCGAACTGAATTGTGTACTATTAATTTATCCCATCAAGTAAAGAATGATTCCGATGTCATCAGTTAAGACGTTTCTGTTTCGTCACCGCCGCCTGATTATTAGCCTGCTGAGTTTGAGCGTGATTTACACGCTAGCGGGTTTTTATCTGCTGCCCTGGCTGGCTGAAAAGCAGTTGAAAAGTACATTGGCTCAACGCTTACACCTGCAGGCTCAAGTGCAGGAGATACGTTTTAATCCCTATACTTTCGAATTAAGTGTGACGGGATTGGATATTAAAACCAAAGAAAATGAGCCGCTTGCAGCATGGGACTCGGTTTATATCAATGTTGAACCGAGCCAGTTAGTTAAACGCAATATTCTTATTCGTAACATTGATATTGATGGTGTTAACCTCTATTTCGAGCGTGATTCAGATACAGAAAATACGCTGACAAAGTTAGCCACTACATGGCAGGAAACCGCTCCAGAGCAGGATGCTGAACCCACTTCCACTGAGCAAGCGGTTTCAGAAGAAGGTGAGCCGCTATTTAATGTCGTTTTAGATACGCTGAGTTTTGAAGAGGGTCAGCTGCATTATGTCGATAATGTGCCAGCCGAAACGTTTAAAACGGAACTGTCACCCATTAATTTCCAATTAAAGAATTTTTCTACCAAAGCAGGTGAGACAGCAAACACCCGCTTAGCTATTGCGCTTGAAGATAAAGCCAACTTAACCATAGCAGGTGATTTTTCCTTATCGCCACTGAGCCTATCGGGTCAGCTCAGCTTAAGTCAGTTTAACCTGCAGACACCGTATCGTTATTTTAAAGCGCAGTTACCTGTTGAGTTAAAGCAGGGGCTGGTGGATATTAAACTTGACTACGATTTGAACCTGGCTGGAGAACAGCCCAACGTCGATATTAACAACACCACTATTCAGCTTTCTAAGCTGGATGTATATCAGCCGGGCATCACCAAATCGTTAATCACTGACGGTCAGTTAAACGTTGAGAACGGGCATTATCAATATCCGGAAAATCAATTAACGATGGATAATGTCGTGGTGAGCAATGCCAAACTGGCTGCTTTGCATAACAAACAGGGCGAGATTAACTGGTTGCAACTCATCGAAGCCTTGCCCAAATCTGACACCGAAGAGACAGCGTCGTCAGAAGAGACACCCGCATTCAAATTAGCGATTGCTGAAGTCGAACTGAAAGATGTTGCTCTGTCTATTGAAGACCAGCAGCCGGAATTAGCCTCAAATATCACATTAAATCTGGCGGCCAGCCTGAAGAATCTGAGTTTGGCAGATAATCAGAAAATGCCATTTACCAGCCGTATTAAAGTCGGTTCTGGTGGTGAGCTATCTGCTGATGGTGAGCTGCAGCTATTCCCTGTGCTGACGGTGACAGCAGACACGAAAGTCGACCAGCTATCATTGAAACCGCTGCAGCCTTATATCCATGAATATGCCTATGTCAGCCTGCAGGATGGGCAGATATCCGCCAATGCTTCACTCAAAAGTAATACCGATGATGCTTTATTGGTCAAAGGCGACTTAGCCTTATCCTCACTGCAGATAGATAATCAAAACCTGAAAGAGAAACTGTTCAGTCTGGAGAAATTATCCGTTAACACCATCGATTTTTCTCTGAAAAATAAAGACTTGGCAATTTCAGATATTGAAGTCAATAAGTTGTATAGCCGTATCTTTATTAATCAACAAGGCGTGACTAATTTACGTATGTTGTTAAAAGAGCAGCCGACTAAAACAACAGCGACCACCGCTGAAACTAAAGCTAAAGATGACCCTTACAAAGTGTCGATTGGACAGGTGAGCATTAAAGACGCCAGTTCACGCTTTACCGATGAAAGTCTACCGATTGTATTTGATACCCAAATGCGTTCGCTGGATGGTGAAATCAGCGGTTTTTCAACTCAATCTGATCAAGCCGTCGAGTTGAATCTGGAAGGTCAGGTACAAGAGTTTGGCATGGTCGAAATCAAAGGCAGTTTGGCACCGTTTAATATTACGGAGAAAAGTAATGTGGCGATGTCATTCAGCAATCTCGACTTACCAGCGATGAGTCCGTACACCATCAAATTTGCCGGAAGAAAAATTGCTGATGGCCGTGCGGATGTGAAACTCAATTATGCCATTCAGGATGGATCATTAAATGCCACTAACAGTCTGGTGATTCGTGATATTCGTTTAGGTGAACGCGTGGAATCGCCGAATGCAGTGGATTTACCCTTGGATCTGGCGGTGGCCTTATTAAAAAACAGTGATGGAGTGATTGATTTAAGTATTCCGGTGACCGGAGATGTGAACAATCCTCAGTTTGAGATGGGGCCGGCCATACGAAAAGCCATTTTTAATGCGATTCGTAATATTGTGACCTCGCCTTTCCGTTTCCTGGCTAACCTGATCGGAGGCGATGATCAGCCGGTGAGTGATATTCGTTTTGCTGCCGGACGAGCGGAGCTGACACCCCCACAAAAAGAAGCCTTATTAAAACTCACAGAAGCCCTGGCACAACGCCCACAATTAACGCTGGAAATTCCTGCACCCTATGCAGAAAGTATTGATCGTCAGCAACTTCAGTTAAAAGCGGTGGAACAGGACATCGATACAGGTTTAAAACAAACGGATGCTGAACAGCAATTATTAGAACGTCGGAAAACCGTATTAGAGCGTTTGTATACGGAACAAGCTATAAGCCCTGACTTATCGGTGCTGAAACTGGAGCTGATGGCTAAAAATACGGCGGCTGATGACCAAGATCCATCTATTGATCTACTCGCCTATAACAGCAAACTCAAAACCGCTTTAGTCGCCAAAAAAACGGTTTCTGAAGCCGATCTGAAGCAGCTCGCACAAGCCAGACAAGATGCCGTGATGGCCTATATCAAACAGCAGGCAAAACTCAGTGATGCGCAGCTGCATGCTGATGCTATCAGCGCGATTAAGGCCAAAGACGAGGAAGTCGTGATGCGCTTTGATTTGCGCTCGCAATAAATCAAACACGACAGAGACGAGAATTGTAGAGCGATTTACAGGCTTAAAAGCTGACTTAGAAGATGTCTATGCCACGTTCCATACGGCATCCTGTTAAAGTATGCACTGTTATTAATAGCCTGTTAGTTGGCTCCCGCCTTTAGGAAAAATGTGTGACGAATAATGACGTTTTAAGACGAATCCGTTACATCCTCGACGTTAATGACGCGACGATGATTTCGATTTTTGAACAAGCCGATATGACGGTGAGCCGTGACGATGTACGCCAGTGGTTGAAGAAAGACGATGATCCTGAATACCAATCATTGAATGACAAACAGATGGCGACCTTTCTGAACGGATTGATTAACCATCTGCGTGGTAAAAAAGAAGGCGAGCAACCGAAGCCGGAAAAATCACTGAATAACAATATTATCCTCAGAAAGTTGAAGATAGCCTTTAACTTACAAAGTGACGAAATATTAGATGTATTGCAGCTGGAAGGTTTCAGCCTGAGCAAACATGAGTTAAGTGCGTTTTTCAGAAAGCCGGATCATAAACATTTCCGTGCCTGTAAAGACCAGGTGTTACGTAACTTTCTACAAGGCATGCAACTGAAATTTCACCCAAAGAAAAATGATCTTGAGGGCTTTAGCTGGCCGTCACTGGATGATAAAGAGAAGTAAGTTTTGACGAGTCCTCAATTCTTCGACTGCATTGTGATTGGTGCCGGTGCAGCAGGTCTGATGAGTGCGGCCACCGCCGGTCAACGTGGACGCCGAGTATTAGTGTTAGATCATGCGAATAAGGTGGGTAAGAAAATCTTAATGTCAGGCGGTGGCCGTTGTAATTTCACCAATCTGTACATGGAGCCGGATAATTATCTGTCGGCAAACCCCCATTTTTGTAAGTCGGCATTAAGCCGTTACACCCAGTATGATTTTCTGGAGCTAGTCTCGCGCTACCAGCTGGCCTATCACGATAAAGGTGCGGGCGAATTATTCTGTGATGATAAAGCCAGAGATATCCTGAATATTTTATTAGCAGAATGTGAAACGGGCGGTGTCACCATTCAAACTGATACCGCCATTACAGCCATCAGCAAACAAGACAATGAACAGTTTGTCATCGATACGCCGCGAGGTGAGTACCAGTGTCATTCACTGGTGATTGCAACGGGTGGCTTGTCTATTCCTAAAATGGGGGCCACTGGCTTTGGTTATAAAATTGCCAGACAATTTGGCCTGAAAGTGAAAGAGACCGAACCGGCTTTAGTGCCATTTACGCTGAGTGACGCCTGGTTAACCGTGGCGCAGGAGTTAGCCGGGGTATCCATAGATATCAGTGTAACTTGTCGTCAGCAAACCTTTAATGAAGCCTTATTATTTACGCATCGAGGCTTAAGTGGGCCAGCCATTTTGCAGATATCAAACTACTGGTACAGTTCGGATGAGATCACGATAGATTTCTTACCAACGCAATCAGTGGCAGAGTTAATTGAACAATGGAAAACGGCTGGAGAAAAAGCCACGCTGAAAACACTGCTGGGGCATTATTTACCGAAACGATTTGTGTTGACATGGTTAGGACTGATTGCTGCAGATTTAGGCGATAAATTGGTCAAGCAGTTATCAAATCAGGAAATAGAGAAGCTGTCACAGTTTTTCCACCACTGGACAATCAAGCCTTCCGGAACAGAAGGTTATCGCACAGCGGAAGTCACCCGCGGTGGTGTTGATACGGACGGCATTTCGTCAAAGACCTTTGAAGCCAAGACCACAGAAAACTTATATTTTATAGGTGAAGTACTGGATGTGACTGGCTGGTTGGGCGGATTTAATTTCCAATGGGCATGGTCAAGTGGTTGGTGTGCAGGGCAATATGTGTAAGCAGGATCGATTAACGCAGCAAATAGACGCGATGTTATTACGCCATGAAACAAGCGGTATCTCTACAGAAGCTTGATAAGAACATTAACGGACAACGTCGGTTACGGGCGTGTCACGAATGTGATTGGGTGTCTGCTTTACCACGACTTCATGCCGGAGAAGTCGCACAGTGTCCACGTTGCCAACATATTCTGGTAAGACGCCATTACCGTCCGGCCCAACGCAGTCTGGCTTTAGCCATCAGTGCTGTCATCGCATTATTGATCGCGGTGAGCTTTCCCTTTGTCAGTTTTTCGATAAAAGGCATTGGCCACAGTATCGAAATCGAACAAACCGCTTCGATGTTATTGAGTTTTGAGCAGCCTATTGTTGCCATTGTGGTGGCACTGACTATTATCATTCTTCCTGCGCTGTATTTGTTTTCAGTGATCTGGTTACAACTGGTCTTGCTGTTTTCAGAACCAAAAATAAAACACCGGCAAATTGCGCGCACCTTAAAACATCTGGATAGCTGGATGATGGCTGATGTGTTTATTATCGGTGCATTGGTGAGCTTGTTCAAAATTGCTGGCATGGCCGATATTCAGCTGGGTATCGCCTTTTGGGCCTACGCCGTTTTTGCGTTTTTATTATTGATGACAACACGTTCTATCGATGCCGACTGGATGTGGTTTGCGATTGCTGGCGAACCGCGTGCGCCGGCGCAGACCAGAACCGGGCAAGGAGCCTCTGAACAAGGGCTGACGGGCTGTCCGACCTGTGGTTTGATTCATACGCTTAATGAAAATGGCGATAATCATTGCATCCGTTGTGGCGAGCCTCTTCATGCACGTGCACCTAAAAGTCTGCAACGAACGATGTCATTACTCATCACCGCAACTATTCTGTATATTCCAGCCAATGTCTATCCCATTATGACTACCACCACCTTCGGTCAGGAAAAAAACAGTACCATCATGGGGGGAGTGATTGATCTGATTCAACATGGATCCTGGCCGATTGCACTAGTGATTTTTATTGCCAGTATTTTGGTGCCGATAGGCAAATTACTCGTCTTGTCGTGGTTATGCCTGACCGTCAATAATGCTCATCAGCTAAGCCAAATGACGCGTTTGAAATTGTATCGGATTACCGAATTTATCGGTCGATGGTCTATGGTAGACGTGTTTGTGGTGTCGATTCTGGTGGCCTTGATTCATGCTGGTGACTTAATTTCTGTCACCCCCGGATCAGCCGCTCTGGCCTTCGCTAGTGTGGTTGTACTAACCATGTTGGCAGCGATCACCTTTGATTCACGATTAATTTGGGATAACCCTCAATCTGAGTTACGACCTATGCGGGGCAAGAAAGTATGACGGAAGATATCTCTAGTACTGACACAACAGACGAATTAGATACTGCGCGTGCCAGCAAAGCATCAAGCTGGTCACCGATTTGGATTCTTCCTATTGTCGCGGTATTAATCGGTGCCTGGTTGGTTGTGGATGATTATCTCAGCACCGGGCCACTGATTAATCTGACGATGAGTGATGCTGAGGGCATTGCTGCTGGCAAAACGCTGATTAAAACACGTAATGTGGAAATTGGGCATGTTGAATCAGTGAAGCTTTCGGATGATTTGCAATACGCTGTGGTCAAAGCCCGGATTGACCCCGATGCAGCATCAACCCTGGTTGAGGACACACGTTTCTGGGTTGTAAAACCGCGTATTGGACGTGAAGGCATCAGTGGTTTAAATACCGTGCTGTCCGGCGCGTATATTCAACTTGAACCTGGTAAGTCAAAGCAGGAAAAGCGTGACTTTGAGGTATTGGATCAACCACCGGTGTCACTGAGCGGCGATGGAATTCGTATCAGTCTCGACAGCCCTCTGGGAATTTCGTTGAATCCCGGTGACCCGGTCAGTTATCAGGGCCAGATTGTTGGTCGGGTGGAGAAAGCTGAGTTCTCGGCCAGTGATCAACATATGCACCATGAGTTATTTATCGAAGCACCCTATGATGTGTTGGTCACCAAAAGCACCCGCTTCTGGTCTTCTTCTGGTGTCAATATCAGCCTTGATTCGAAAGGCTTTAATATCAACCTGGCCTCACTTGAAACCTTATTAAGCAGTGGTGTCAGCTTTGGTGTTTTACAGGAAATGGAAAATGACAAAGCGGCGGAGTCAGGTGATGAGTTCACTCTATACCCGAATCAGACCGCAGCCCAACAAGCGAGCTATGATCACTACATCGAATATGTGTTGATGGTGAAGGATACTGTGCGTGGTTTGGCAGAAGGTGCGCCTGTAGAGTTCAGGGGGCTGCGCATTGGTACAGTACAAAGTGTGCCCTGGGAATATAACTCGAGAATGCGAAATGGTAAGGATGGTTTTGCTATTCCGGTGCTTATCAGACTCGAGCCTCAGCGGCTGGGTGATTTCCATGATGGTCTGCTTGAAGAGTGGAAAGAGCGTATTGATCGACTGATTAAACGTGGTCTGGTCGCTACTTTAAAACCGGGTAATTTACTTACCGGTTCGATGTTTGTGGATATCAATATCGACAAAACACCCGGCATGCCTGAGATTAAAACCGCCATGTTCAGAGAGCGACAGGTGATTCCGACCAAGTCATCACAGCTCGCGCAGATGGAAATGAAAGTCTCTAATTTACTCGATAAGTTAAATGGTATCGATGTACAGCCTGTTTTAGATGGAGTGAATGCTAACTTGAAAACTTCTCAGGCGTTGCTGCAAGAAGTGCAAAAACTGGCAGTCAGTATCGATAACTTTGTGAATAATCCTCAGACACAAACCATACCGGATAATGTCAATCAGACGCTGACCGAATTAAGAGAAACGCTGAAAGGATTGTCACCCGATGCACCGGCGTATCAGAACTTATCGCAAAGTATTAAGAGTCTGGAAGGTTTGATTAATGACATACAGCCCTTGGTGCGGACTTTGAATGAACAACCCAACGCACTTATTTTTAATCGCACCGAGCAGATGGACCCACAACCACCTGCTGCTCAGCCATAAATTCAGGAGTCTGTTGTGAAACGATTTTTTATTGGGATGTTATTCATATTGCTGACCGCATGTGCCAGCCAGCCTGTGACCCAGACAAATTTCTATACTCTGCCTGTGACTCAGGCGTCAGAGCAGGTGGTGTCTGATAAAACGGTTTTTATTAAACCGGTTATTCTGGCTGACTTTCTCAGCAACAATGGAGTCGTTTTACAACTCGATGACATCACCATTCATTCTGCTCAGTATCATCAATGGGCTGAGCCGTTAACAGACCAGTTGAGCCGCGCTTTACGGGACAGACTCCAGGCGGCACAGTCAAATTATCGGATTGTGAACCTGCCGTCATTTGCCAAGCAAAGCACCTATCAGTTGCAGCTGGAATTTGACCAATTTCAGGGACGCTTCGATGGCAAAGCGGTGACCAGTGGTCAGTGGCAATTGATGAATACCGCTGGAGAAACACTCAAAACACAGCGATTCAGCCTGACTCAAGACCTGCCAGCAGAAGGTTATCCGGTGCTGATCCGAGCCTTAGCGACGAACCTGGACAAATTAGCGGCTGAGATAGCGAAACAATTACCATCTGAAGATAAGCAGCAATAATTGATGTCGGTTATCAGGCTCTGACACCAAATTTCAATTTCTTAATGTATAGATAACGACGTTATGTATAAAAAGAAAATTATTTTGTTTGCCGCATTTGCCTTTCTGATAGTGATTTTGGCTTTGTCACTCACCGTCTGGTCGACCAAGTTCACAGCATCGAATATTGCACAAGTGAATATGGCCAACAGCTTACTCACCGAGCATTTAAAGCTGTCTGATCATAGCTATCGTTTATTCAAGCAAATCACTGATGAAATTCTGCTCGGTAAAAGTGCCAATCAGTCCATTGTCAGAAATAAACGGGCCATGATTACCGAGACGCTATCTCGTATCAGAGCATTAGAAATTGCTCAACGAGAAGCCCTGGGCCCGGAAAAAACCAAGGGTTCTGTCGAGGATACAGATAATCTGGAAATGGCCATAAATGGCATACTCAAGTCATTCGCTGAAGTACTGGAAATGAGTGATGAACAATCACGCTCACAGAAAATTAAATTCCTGCTGGAAGAGCAAATTGATAATAATTTCCGTGATGCGATTAACCTGGCCCTGCAGCGCCAGTCTGGATTGGTGGATGCGCTGAATGCCAATATTGAAAATCGACACGCCCTGATTTATTGGTCGGCATTGGTACTGTCATTATTAGCCATTTTTCTGACGATACTGGGTAGTCTGGCATTAATTCGAAATATAACTGAACCCGTGGACCAATTAAAAAAAGGAGCGGAAGCGCTTTCAAAAGGTGATTTGCAATACCGTGTACCACTTGGCTTTGATGCTGAGTTTGATGCCATTGCTGAATCGTTTAATGGAATGGCACACAATCTGGCTGAACAAAAACAATTACGTGATACCCTCAATCAAAACCTTGAATATGAGGTGGCAAAACGTACAGAGGAGCTGGTTCAATTGAATCAGACCTTACAGCACAACGATGTGTCCAGACGACACTTTCTCGCTGATATCAGCCATGAACTCAGAACACCGCTTACTATTATTCGCGGTGAAGCTCAGGTGGCATTGAGACAAAAAAAAGCTGAGGATTCTGACCCTGCTTTACGTGATGCATTAAGCCAGGTACTCGAGCAGGCTTTGTTTTTGAGTCGACTGGTGGATGACCTGCTATTTATTGCTCGAACCGATACCAATAACCTGAGACTGGAATGTGCAAAAACCAATATCCATGATCTCATCACTGACTGTTGCCAAGATATGCGTCACCAGGCAAAAGCAAAGTCCATGGTCATAAGTTTTCATCCTGTCGTAGAACCTGCCTATGCCATGGTGGATGCCGAACGAATAAGGCAACTGTTAATCATTGTGCTCGACAATGCGATCAAATACAGCCCTGCAGAGACACAAGTACAAATCAATACGTCGATTGATGAGCACAATATCCTGATTCATGTCGCGGACCAGGGGCATGGACTTGAGCAGTCCGAGCTCCCCTTTATTTTTGATCGTTTTTATCGCAGTCAAAAAGTACGGAGAGAATCCTTACCGGGAACAGGCTTGGGATTAGCTGTAGCCAAGGCAATAACCGATGCGCATCAGGGAAAAATCTGGGCTCAAGTAGATGACACAGGTTTTCGTATTACTATCTCACTGCCTCGGGTGGTCTAATGCAAATTCTGCTGATTGAAGATGAAAAACGGGTGGCTGACTTTATCTGCCGTGGGCTGAAAGCGGAAGGCTTTTTTTGTGAGCAAGCGAATGATGGGGCAACAGGTCTCGCTTTTGTGAAACAACACCAATACGACTTGCTGATTATTGATCGCATGCTGCCAGATATGGATGGTTTAACTATCTGCCAACGCGTCAGGAAGCAGAATGCAGACATTCCGATACTTTTTTTAACCGCGGTGGATGACACACAGGAAAAAGTCGCCGGACTCAGGGCCGGCGCTGATGATTACCTGACTAAACCATTTGATTTTGAAGAGTTAATTGCAAGAATTGAAGCGCTGGGTCGAAGACGCTCAGCCCATCAACCTGAACAAGACAGCCTGCAAGTTGGACCGTTACAGATAAATGTCGGTGAGCGTAGTGTTTATGTGGCGGGACAAGCGGTCGATCTCACCTCATTGGAGTTTGATCTGTTGTTATATCTGGTGCAAACCGATGGCAAAGTCGTCTCGCGTGAACGCATAATCAATGCTGTGTGGGGAGTGAATACTGATCCGTTGACGAATATTGTTGATGTTTACATCCGCCGTTTGCGGAAGAAAATTGATAACGAGCCTGCACGTTCATTCATTGAAACCAAACGTGGTGTTGGTTACCGTTTTTCAGCAAAATAATATTCATTTACTGTTCATTTTAAACTCAGAATAAATTCAGTATCGCCTGCCTAAACTGACCTTAGTTTTCACACTAAGGTTAATGATCATGAGAAAGTCTTTATTCGCTCTGGCTGGTTTATCAGTGTTAAGCCTGTCCACCATTTCTTTACCTGTTTACGCCTATGAGGCTGGTGACTGGCTAGTTCGCGGTCGAATTATTAATGTTAATCCCAATGATGATAGTGGTCAGTTATATATCAACGGGGCTGCCTCGGGCGAAGGGGTCAGTGTCAATGATGATACGGTGCCAGAACTCGACATCACTTATATGATTACCAGACACTGGGGGTTGGAGCTGATTCTGGGGTATTCCGAGCACACCGTTAAAGGGGTTAAAAACTGGAGTAATCTCGGTGATGTGGCGGACACAAAGGTCTTACCACCGACATTACTTCTGCAATATCACTTTTTACCGGACTCCTCGATTAGACCCTATATCGGTGCCGGGATTAACTACACCTACTTTTTTGATGAGGAAGTGCCAGGAATCCTCGGCACACCGGGCTCTAAGGTGAAGCTTGATAGCTCTTGGGGACTGGCCGCTCAGGTCGGTGTTGATGTGGCCATTAATCAGGACTGGTTTATAAATGTCGATATGAAATATATCGATATTGATACCCAAGCGCACTACAGCAATATATTAGGTGGCACAATCGACAAAGCTACGATTAACGCCGATATCGATCCCTTTGTGTTTGGTATTGGTATTGGCCGACGTTTTTAATCTCGAACTCTTTTGACCTCCCCATTAGCCCGCATTTATGCGGGTTTTTTTTGTGCTTTTTTCAGTGTTGAAAAATTCATTTTCTGTTCATCTAATAATCAGATCGTATTCAGCCATCCCGCCATAAACTGAGCCTACACAATTCGTGAAGAGGAAGAAAAAATGAAAAAATTATCATTAATGACATTGATTTTAAGCAGTTCGATTGCCGGTTCAGCGCTGGCCAGCGAGTCACTGAGTAAAGAGGTGATTCAAAAAGCGCAGGAAAACTGGGCAGAGGCGATTGTTGAAATTGGTCAGGCAAAACTGGATGGAAAAGACTATGAATCCGTCGCGAAAATGAAAGTCAGTGAGCTGTATGATTTTGAAGATGGCACGGTGTTATTTAAACCGACCAAGGCCGCGCAAGATCAATTCAGAAACAGCTACGATGAGGCTATTTCCTACTTTGTAGGTGGTAGCGTCTCAGAAGATAAAGGCTTTGCCCTGCAACCATGGACAAATGTTCGATTTGAAAATGAAGATATTGCCATCAAAGACGATTATGCCGTTGCGATGGGGAATTACTATTTCACTGATACCTCAGGTAAGGAAGTGAAAGTGGAATACACCTTTGGATATACACTTGAGGACGACGGCAGCGTCAAAATCGATTTGCATCATTCCTCTTTACCTTATCAACCATAAGGTAAGAACTACTGCGGGAGTAGTTCGGAAGCTCTGGCCTTTGGGCCAGAGCTTTTTTTATGCCTTAGTCTTTATTCACTTCGCGTTTATCAATAAACATCAAAATGATTTGCCGATCGGTATAGATATCGTTTGAACTATGCTGACGAATACCGTCGTAAAAGGCTTTGAATTTTGGATCACGTTGTTTAAATCCTTCGATATCCTGGTTTAATACTTGTGCCTGAAATGCTGTTGGTGCGGTATCAAAATGACGTGATGCACAAAATACCGCTGTTGATTGCCCTGCCTGTTCCGCCGCCGTTTCATTGGCTGGGTTGAATAGACACTGTTGATAGTTCTGTTCTTCGGCATTTACAAGTTTTGTAAAGAAAAGGGTAACAACCGTAAGAAAAAGCATATGCACTTTCATCATGACCTCATCGAGTTAGATTCATTAAAGATAATGACTTGCGCGCAATCTAAATTGTTCCAGTCTGATGTTGGGTTTCATGCTTCAACCCAAGCTAGGGATGATTATCTTGCCTCATGCTTGAGTATGACTCGTAGGTTGGGTAGAGCTTAGGCGAAACCTAACGGTGTTTTGGATTTTATAGAGAGCCATTATCAAGGCCTTACCAAGCTATGAACTGTTCTGATGAATGAGATTAATCATCACCATAGAAATACATAGAGGTACTGTCAGAGATGATGATATTAGCCGTGTTTGCTGCTTTTTAAAGTTTTATATTTTTAGATGAATCTGTACAGTACAGATTAATAGGTTTTATTTTAGAGGCTACCTTATGAAGGTTTTGGACTACTACGATAAGTTCGAATGCATTGGTTCTGATTGTGAGGATACCTGTTGTAGTGGCTGGCAAGTCAGTATCGATAAAAAAACATATCGAAAATATAAAACTATTTCCGATCAAAAATTCCGGAAAGAAGTGCTTAATAATATCGGCCCTGACAGACAAAAGGTCACCGGCGCAGAATATAAGATCAAGCTACATGACGATGGCTCGTGTCCTTTTTTGAATGAAGACAAGTTATGTAATATTTATAAAAAATGTGGTGAAACTTACTTGTCCGATACGTGCACAGTCTTTCCCCGCAGACCAACCAAAGTTTTTAATCAGTCACACTCCGCTCTGAGCTTAGCTTGCCCTGAAGTCACACGCCTAGCTATTTTACCTGAAGCTCCTGTACAACTAATTGATATTGATATGGCCAGTGTTCACAGCCAAAGACTACAATCAATTGAGTTAAAAATAGGCGCACATCTACCAGCTAATGCTGAGGAAACCTATGAAGCGATAAGAACCGTCTCATTCCACATCATACAAATGCGACAAATCACCCTGGACGAACGCTTATTTCTCTTGGGCTTCTTCTTAGATAAGCTTGATGCGGGTTCAAAAACAAACAGTTATATTTTGATGAATCAGACTATCGTTGAATTCATCGAGGCGCTTGACTACCCAGACGAACTATTAAAACCATATCGACAATTCAACTCAAATCCACGCCTGAAGCTTGAGTACTCTCTTACAATGTTGCTTACTGATTATCCAAGAGCGGCTAATCCTCGTTTGGCAGAGTGCCTGGACTGGTTAAATAAGGGCTTGGATATTAACTACGATGAGTTTGAGATAGATAAGATACTTGAGAAGTATCAAGGTGCTGACCAGAAATATTATCAGCAGTTTTTACAAGAACGCGGCTATTTTCTGGAAAATTATTTAATCTCCCACTTGTTCCATTCTGACTTCCCTGTATCAAGCCAACATGGTTTATTTGATAGTTACCTTAGATTGATTACCTGCTTTACCAATATTCAAACCACGTTGATAGGAATAGCCAGTTATCATCAGAATATTGATACAGCTCATGTTCTACAATTAATACAAAGCTACGAACGGTTTATCTCGCATAACACTAAATACCTACCATCATTGTTGAAAAAACTAGAAGAATTGAGGTTTAATTCTTTGGGCGCAATGATGCTGCTGCTTAAACCATGATCTAATTGTTAGTCTGTTTGTTGGGTTTCATGTTTCAACTCAACCTAGGGATGTTATCTTGGGCCCTGCTCAAATTGAGGGAGTTGATCTGACGTGTTGTCCCATTCAGCTTTGCTGGCCATAAAAATATGAGCGTCGGGTTGAATAGCTAAGCTGCCGTCTAAACAACCGGCGGGCACCACTAATAAATGACCATTCATTTGTATCTGCGGTAAGGCAGAACCACAGTTTATGCAAAAGCTTTTTGTATGACGGGTGCCTGGTAAGGTGTAAGTACGGATGTTTTCTTCCCCCGACAGCCAGATTAGTTTGGCGGATTGAGAGAACAGATTGGAAGCATGTGCTGATCCCGTATCTTTTCGACAATGACTGCAATGGCAGAGATAAAAATGTTCAAAGTCGCCTTTGATTTCAAAGGTCACTTTGCCACATAAACATGTGCCGTGATGTTCCATCATAGCTTTTCCTTCGTTTTTTCTGACACGTTTTGTTTCAACCACATGCTGATATTTCTCACTCTACCATTAGGGAGAGTGAAGTAGTGAAGTAGGTTGGGTAGAGGAACGAAACCCAACATTCAAGATTGAAGCTATGTTTGTTGGGTTTCACAGGTTCAACCCAACCTACATTTAAAATGAGCAAGTATCTCCTAAGGCGAAACTGGCGCTTTGCCCAAGCTACAAAGTTAAGTAGGTTGGGTAGAGCCCCAGCGAAACCCAACAATCGGATAGACTTTAAGGGATAAGCTTGTTCGAGCTACACTTGTCTGGAGTCATGTTTAAATTCAATCTACAGGATGATTATCTACTTCACACGCTGCCGCTGGGGCGTTCATTTATTTTGCTTGCCCAAAATAAACGAACCAAACAAAAGGGCACCCGATATTGCCTTTGATCCAAAAATTAGGGTTGGCTGATGGCGTGGTCGAAAACTCGCTACGCTCAAACACTCGACCACTTTTTTCCATCAACCAACCCTAATTTTTGGCGGCAATCGACGGGACAATGAGGGGCTTTTTTTATCCCCGTTTGTGCTGACGAGGAGTGACATTTATTCAGGTCAGAGGGAGGCTAGTGTTTGATTCGTGGCATCCATGCCACTCCCCCTTCGGGCGCCTCCGGCGTCCAAATTTGTTCCAGACAAATTTGTGAGCGGAGCGAGTTTTAGCCGACCGCCTGAATCAATGTTATGACGAGTGACGCCGCAGGCCAGCACTGTGGGGTGTCCTAGGGTTGTTAGGGAAATGGGCAAGCATTTCCCTGACTCGCTATTGAGGCGAAACTAGATTTTAAAAAAGCTAGCAGCTTAAGATGAAGAACGAAATCCAATTAAATGAACGCCCCAGCGGCAGCGTGTGAAGTGAAAAATAGAATAGTGTTTGAGGCAATGCTCTAACTTGAGCTAGAAAACATTTGTTGGGTTTCACAGGTTCAACCCAACCTACATTTAAAATAAACAAGCATCTCCCTGACTCGCCATTAAGGCGAAACTAGCGCTCTACAAAGCGTTGATTGCTTTGACTCAATCATCAACGTGGCAGGGCGATAAACGTGCCATCATTTTGTTTGGTCATTTCACGCATGAGCACACTGAAACGATCGGTTGTACCGGGTGAAATAAAACCAATGGCATGAATTTTTGCCAACCGTCTGCCTGAGGGCAGCTTTTTGTTTTGCTGAGTAATGGCATCAATGACCGGGTCGTAACTGGAGCCGGTGTAATCATCACCAAACACATAAATGGATGTGGTGATATTGGCCTTGGCATATTTTCTTAACGCAGCGGTTAAGCCTTCTACCGGACTGGAGTTAGAGACCGCATTCCACTTTTTAAACAATTCGATCACGCTTTTTCGTCTGGCCGGCGTGTCCGGCATCCATTGACCATCGTAGCCGGAAATCAGTGATTGCCCCATATCATTAAGGATTTGAAAACCTTTCACTTGAGGATGAATATTCAGCACATTGACGATTTCCTGAGACACTTTGCCCCAGATGTTTTTCATACTGCCTGAGGTATCGACGATAAACACCACATAGTCACTATCAACTGGAATCCCGCCGACATCTTCATCGCGGGTTTTATTGGGCTTTTGCGGTGTTTTTAATGAGGCTTGTTTTAAGCGCTCTTCCACTAAACCCAGTCCAGCAATGCTTTCTGCCGTGGCGGCTTGTTTTTGATTTAATGCTTTTAGTTGCTGCTGCAGTGCTTTTGAGGCAGCAGCGGTAGATTGTTTTTGCTCAGAAATTGACGAAAGAACCTCAAGTTTTTGATTCATTTCCTGTTGAATCTGGCTGACAGAATTTTGCAGTGTGACTAACTGCGAGAGCATCGCACTGACATCTTCTGTGCCAGCAGTGGGAGCGACATCGACGTCGGTTTTGGAGATCAGAATCAACATCACCACCGCACCAAAGCCGCAGGAAATAATGTCCAGAAATGACAGGCTGAAAATGTCGATACCTTTATCGCGACGTCTCATGGCCAGTTACTCGCCGGGCTGATTAATAAACCATCCGAACTGGAGGCCCAGGCCCAATATTCATAAGCCGCTTCAGGATCACCTTCCAGTGGCAGCAAGATCACATTCTTTTTCGCCTGGGTCAGACCGCTTTCGTTAATGGTCTGGCGAAACAGCCGTTTTCGACATTCACCGGAAATGGTTTTGGCATTACTGGTCAAAGAGCTACAGCCAGAAAATGGATTCAGACTTTTATAGTTGGATTCGCCTTTGGTAGGCAAACCATCGGTGATGACATAGATATCGCTGGGTGATAGTTTGTTAACGGTGCTTAAACCTTTCTGCAGATTCGTTGCGCCGGTAGGAATAACTTGATTCAAACTGCTCATAATGCCGGACACGCTGGCACTGCTGGCAGGCATCCAGCCGGTGCCGCCTAACTGCTTAGCATCTTCACTAAAGGCGACAACGGCAATCTGACTGTTTTTCGGCGCACGTGCTAATAGCCAAGCGACCACGCGCTTGGTGCGTTGCCATTTAGCGGCTGAGACTTTTGTCTGATCAGAACTGCTTTTGGTTTTAATAATATCGAGTAGTTTTTCATTGGTCATCGAGGCGCTGACATCGACTAGGATCGCAATCTTACTGCCTTCCATTTTCAGACCGAGCAGATAGTTTTCTTCATTAACCTGCTGTGTTTCGACCAGGTCTTCTTTTTTCGGCACTTTGATCTCGGTAATACTTTTCTTGAGTTGGTCGAGATTGGACTGTGCTGTTTGAATTTCACTGCTTTTATCGTTGAGATCGGCACGCTGTTGTTGCAGGCTCTGGCTTAAAGCAGCCAGGTCGATATTCTCTTTTTTCAGTTGCGAGGTGAGTTCATCCAAGCCTTTCTGGGCGTCATCACGCGCTTGTTCCAGACTGCTGATATCTTTTTTCAGGTTCTCCGTTTCTGAGGGCGATGACTCAATATTCTGTTTAACCAGCATAAAAACCAGAATCACCGCGCCCAAACCGCAGGACATAATATCCAGAAAGGCGAGGTTTAATCCTTCAGCTTGTCGGTTTTTACGGGCCAACGAAAATCACCGAATGCGACGAAGCAAAAACTTATCACAATAATCCTGCGTATCGACGATTTGGCTGTCTTGCAGGCGTTGTAACTGATGGAATAAAAACATTAAAAAGATACTGATCAGTAAGGCGACTAAGGTGGAGTTAAAAGCGATACCGAGACTGTCTGTCATACCAGAAATATCGCCTGCCAATGCTTCATCCGCCTGAGATAAAGCCTGACCGATACCACGAACGGTACCGATAAAACCAATCGAAGGAATCGCCCAGATCAAATAACGAATCATGGTATTTTCAGAATCTTGTTTGACGGCTAACGCTTCCAGGTTGCTTTCGATCGCATCCGACAGGTTTTGCACATTATTGGTTGAGCTGTAGCGCCACAGAGAAGAGCGTAAAGTCCGCACCAGCGGTGATTGCATACAGTCCGCTGGGATTTCAGTATCCAGCCGATGAATAATCGCATTCACATCCAGAGTATGTTTTGCATCAGTATCCTCAGCTTGTGAATGGGCATCTTTAATCAGATCCACGCTGAACAAATACTTGGTTTTGAGAATATTTCGGTAGGCACTGAGGATCAGATAACAGCCCCACAACATCAGAATAAAACAGATTTCCTGCTCGTAATCTTTGATAATCACGGCAATATCGCGCGGTGCAGTTTGTCCCTGACTGACGGCAAACTCAATCAGTTGTGCTGCTTCTGGGCGAACATAACCAATGTAAAACAAATGCACGACAACGATAGAAATCAGTAATGCCGCAAAACTTTTCAGCATATCTTTCATGGTTTAGATATCCACGGGAAATGAAACAGGAGAGTTCAAACTAATAATAGGTTTGCCGGCATAAACATTTTTCACCATCATCAATGCCAGCAGAAACAGGGCAATGGATAATACAATCACCAACGATTTTTTAAGTGTTGCCATATTAATGACCTCCGTAAACATAACGTCCCAGCCGGAAACCTAAGTCATCGCGGCCCTGACTGGCGCCATCCCGATACGACGCCCTTAATTCTGAGAGTGTGCCTGAACGCCAGTTAGCGCCTTTCACAACATGCTCATCACCGGCTGATTTATCCAGCGTCTGAGTATAAACAAGCCCCGGTTTAGGTACAGTAAGTGAGTAATTATCATGTGTCCATTCACTGACATTGCCGCCCAAATCAAATAAACCTGATAACTCTCTGTTCATCGACATCACCGGTGCCATGCCAGCATAACCGTCGTTATAACGTGGCACATAATGTGTCACCGAGCCTTTAGCTGATTCATCCGCTATATTCACTGCTTTAGGGGGAATGGTTTTGTCATTACCCCAGACAAACAGTGTTTGAACCGGGCGGCCGGCTTTTCTGGCTAACCATTCCCACTCGGCCTCGGTCAGTAAGCGATAACCATCAGCTTGATCATTGATTTGCGTGACCTGATTACCATTGATGTTATACACCACTGTTAGGCCTTCCAGCTGACTCAACCAGTTGGCGTAACGTACAGCATCTAACCAGGTAACGGATGTGACCGGCAAGTTCGGATCCGCTTTGTGGCTTTTATCAAATTGGGCATAGGCAGCATTCGTCACTTCATGCACCCCAGCGTAAAACGGGCGGTTGATGGTGACTTTGCGGATAAACTCATTGGCCCGTTGTCCTGGCTCACTGCGTTCAGCGCCCATAATAATGGTGTCGTTTGGTGTGAATAACATCATCTCGCCGCCGGCACGGGTATTATAGCTTCTGGAGGCTTCTTGCAGCCGGGCTTGTTTTTCAGTCAGTAAATTCACTGAGACGCTGCTGGTCGATTTTGCTGTCGGTGTTATCGTGCGAGTCTCAGCTCGGTAGCCGTCCAGACTAAAGTTGATAGTCTGTGGCAGCGCATCCAGCGATAAGGTTATTGGCGTGTGTCCAACAGGCTTATTATTAATGGTGATATTCGCTTGGGGCGTGGACTCTATCACCACCTTGCCCATTTCTTTTTCTAAGTTGAACTGCAGTTCGCTAGTTTCACCCTGCTTAAGATTAACGCGCTTGGACTGGGAGAAATAGCCTGGTTTTTTATACGTCACTACGTTGTTTTGATTGGCGTCCACTTTGATGACATTTTGTAACGGCGTATCAATACCATTGACGGTCAGTGTGCCGCCCTCAGGTAACGCGGTGAGATTGAACTTTGCACGCTCTGCCTGCAGTCGATATTGCCTGTTTATCTGTGTGCTTGTCTGATTGATTTCGACAGAATCAGTGATGGTCTCAAAACCCGATTTAGTGATGTCGAGCTGATGTGGGCCGCCGGGCAGGGATAAGGTTAAAGGCGTTTGCCCCTGTGCTTTTCCATCGATAGAAACATCTGCCTGAGCGGGTGTGCTGCTCAGTGATAACTCACCCATGATGGGGGTTAAATTAATTGTTTCTTCAATCTTCTGCGCGGGCGCTAAGCTGTATTGCCGGGTAACAGGCTCATAAAAAGGATGACTGGCCTTGATGGTGTAGTCACCATTCTCAAATGATTGTTCAAACGTATTGGCCACTGTGGTGAGTTTGTCATTGATATACCAGCGGGTTTTATTGTCTTCCAACCCGGTTTTCAATATGACTTCAGCAGGTAAGGGCTGCAAGGTGATTTGTGTCACTTTGCCAAAGCCGGATTGAGAAATCAGCTGTGTTGCTGTTTGGTAGCCAGGCGCAGAGGCTTCTACCTCAGCGGTGTCAGACAAACTATATAAATGATGATCCAGTATCAGAGCGATGCCACTGTTGGTGCTCAGCTTCGCCTCAGTGCTGATGGTTTCTGGCAAGACATGAATGGGCGTAGCTCGTGAAGCAATGAGTGTCGTAAAAACAATGCAGGCAACAACGATAAAACCGAGGCTGAGCCATAACAGCATACGCCGCTGCCGACGTTTAGCAGCCTCAATGGCCTGATTAAATTCGCTCATCGGCAATCACGGTGACTTGATAATCGCTACGGTTCAAAGGGATCTGCACCTCAATCAACTTGGAGCGATAACCCTCACGTTTGCCTTCAAAGCTATAGGTGCCGGGTTTGAGCTGAATAGTTTTACCTGTCGTTTCACCTACTTTTCCTACACCGCGAACGGACACAAAGGTTTTACCATCGGAAATCACATTCACGTTCACCGGGGTATTAACTGCGTTTATGGTTGATTTAAGCAGCTGGGCAGATTGAGCAAGTGACGGACTCATCTGGCTGAACGACTCAGCCTGAATCACATTAATATCGGCGCTTGCTTTAATGGCAGGATTACTCAATCGGTATGGATTTTGTAATAAACCCTCGATGTTTTGAGCAATCTCCACAATACGTTTTGCCTGATTTAAGCGGTCGATAAGGTCTTTATTGGCCGGCCGTTCTTTTAGGGCGGCGCTTAACTCCTGTTTAGTGACTTCCCAGTTATCGGCTTTCTGTGCTTTGTCAGCGGCGGCAATATGCTGATTGAAACGCAACTGTGACTCCAGTTGAGCCAGCGCCGCTCTCACTTCTTTATTTTCAGGTCGGGAGGGGTAAATTTTTTCTGCCTGGCTCAGTGCCTGTCTGGCTTTTTCAACCTGCTGCTGTTCAATGGCTTGATACGCCTGAGATATGGCTTGGTTAAAGCGTGACTCGGCCAGCTGCGTGCGCAGCACCTGGGCGCGCTGTTTCATCTCTTCTCGATCGGGTTCGATTTTCAGTAATTCTTCAATCAGAGACAGCTCTTTATTCGGATTGTTTTCATTTTTAGCGACACGAATCGCTTCATTCAGCTCGACTATTTGCGGGATGTTTTCTATTTTTTTGGCCAAGGCCTGAGCATCTGCTGAATCTGCCTTGTGAATCAGCGCGTTATCTATCGCCAGACGGGCGGTTTGATAATCATAATTGTCATACGCCTTTTGCGCCTCCTGCATGGCTTTTTCAAAAGCCGCTTCGCTGTCAGCCAGTGTTTTCTCAGCGGTTTGCGTCAGCGTATCAATGGCTTGTTTCGCTTTAGCATATTGCCCGGTGCCAAAGGTATCAACCGCGGTTTTTTCCTGGTTTTTTATGGTCTCGGCCAGTGTTTTATCCCAGCTATCAATATCGATTTTTTCCAGCTGCGGTTTCAGTGTGTTTTCATAAAGAGAAAAGGCATCCAGATAGGCTTGGCGTAATGCAGCAATATCTTCTTCGTTTTTTGGTTCTTCGATTTTTTGTGGTGCGGTTTGTGTCTCTGACGGTGTTTCTTCAGTCGATGGTGTACTGTTAAATCGAACATTATTAAGGCTGAACAACACCAGCCCTGTCACCAGAATAAGTGAGAGCACGATAATCACGCCAATGAGCAGGCGCTGTTGTTTCGCCTGCTTGGCTCTGCGTATTTCTTCGTTGATCATGACGGCGTTTAAAGCGCTTTATCAGGTGTCGATTCAAGCTCATACATACGCGCCATAAAGGCACGCCATTGCTGAAACTGTTGTTCCATATTACCGGTCAACTTGGTGCTTTGATTTTCAAACTCAACCACCTGAGGCGACATTTCCAAATCCAGTGACTGGCCCAGCTCATTGATCGCATCCTGATGGAATTTGGCTTCTTCACGCGAAGTAATACCACTGGTGATTAACACCGCACCACCAATCCCTCCGGCGATAGTGACCATATCCCTGCCCAAATTATTGTCATAACGGCTGCCATTTGAACCCACTGCCACCGCCGCAGCGATTAATAAAGCCCCCCCAATAATTTTCATCAGACTTTTATTCTGTGCTTCTTGTTGAAGTTTCAGTTCTGTCGCACTGGCTTTTTGCCAGGTCAGATAACTGTCATTCATTTTCTGTGAAAAAGCGGCGTAGTTAGGTTGCAGGTTATCAACAAATAATTGTTCTTTAACGCGAATCGCTTTCACCCGTTCATAAAGCGGATCCGCTTCACTCGGCATGCCTTTAAGTTTAATTGGCGTGGAGCTGGTATCCATATATTCATCAAAGGCTTTATCGTTAAAGCTGGCACCGAAGCGTAAATCAGCAATGTGTTTTACGGTGCTTAAGTCCGATGGTTTTTGTTTCAGTAAGGCTTTGACGATATCAGCTGCTGCTTTATCAAATGCCGGATCATAAGGATCCTTATCGGTATTTCTGGGGTTTTTGTAAAAGCCATCTCCCACCTCGTAGTCGATATTGTCATCCAGCCACTGTTTGCCACTGGCATCGACCACTTGCATATCAAACTCGACTTCCAGGCCGTTTGACTCAACAATATTGCCTAAAACATACAGATCACCCGAAGCGGTTTTATCAGGTGTGACTCGAACCGCACCAAACTTGCCAGTATCATCGAGCGCTTTTTTAAGTTTATAGGCGAAACGATTTGCTTCAGCCCGACGCAGTTCCGGCCATACACCTTCTTTTTCATAATTGGCCGCTTTGTCAGAAAGACCGGGTGAGAACACTGGAATAACCACGTCCATTTTTGGGCCGCTGTAAGCCGTTTTCGACATATCTTCACTAAAGCTTGAAGACGATCGCGGTCCGACATTCACACCTGATCCGGATGTAGTAGCACAGCCTGTCAGCACATGCAGCATGACCAGCAGGTAGACCAGAAACTTGGATGGTTTTCTAAAACGATCAATGTTCAACGTTCATACCCTTATATTTTCTGTATTCATCCCAGAGCTTTTTGCGTATCTCTGGGTCGGTTTCTGCCTCGGCGGCGACACGGATCTGAGCAGCAATGGCATCATCATTATCCGCTGGTGGAATATCTTCCGGAATCTTACCATTCTCAGCGACATTGCCTGAGGCAGATATCTTACCTGAACCCGATTCAGTTGATTCTTGTGTATCTGATGTCGCTGCCATAGCTTCGTTAGAAGGCGCTTGTTCTGTCCCTTGTATCATGTCACTGGCTACTGACTCGGTACCACTGGCACCACCTGCTGAACTTCCATTGCCGGTGTCACCAGCACCGCCGCCACCTGAACCGGAGCCAGCGCCTGCACCTGAGCCATTACCACTATTAGCTGAGGATGAATTGGATGATATGGAGATATTACATAACTCAAAGCGATTGAGAGAATCACTCAGCGCCTGTTCCATACGGGCCAGTTTTTCTGCTCGGGTCAACGCGGGATTATCCAGATAATCCACACTCACATTTTTACAATCCGTTGTATTGCTTGCGGATTCATCCGCCTGACTCAGCCCGGAATAGAGCATAGAACCCGACGCAATGGTGAGTAATAAAAAGACAGAGATAGGCTTTTTTCTCATCGTTGAAAAACGCTCCCGAGATATTCATTGATTAATGATAGCTATCTTAAAACGATAAGACAGCAAAAAGCACAGATCTTTCCTGACCCGTGCTTCAGCCGACAATAAAATGCTACAAGCAGTGAGTGACGTAAGTGTTATTGGGGGCTAACACGCCATATTGTGTTGCCGACATCATCGGCGACCAATAAGCCACCCATTTTATCGACCACAACACCGACCGGACGTCCTCTTGCATCACCATCCTCATTGACAAATCCGGTTAGGATTTCCTGAGGAAGGCCATCAGGCTTACCATTCTTAAACGGTACAAAAATCACTTTATAACCGCTTAATGGTTTTCTGTTCCACGAACCGTGCTGACCAATAAACGCGCCATGATGATATTTCTCTGCCAGCAAATCTGCTTCATAAAACGTCAGGCCCAATGATGCAGTATGAGCGCCCAATGCATAATCGGGTTTGATGGCTTTTTCCACTAACTCCGGCCGTTGCGGTTGCACTCGGGTATCTACGTGTTGTCCGTAGTAACTATAAGGCCAGCCATAAAAAGCACCCTCTTTCACTGAGGTCATGTAATCCGGCACCAGATCACTCCCAATTTCATCGCGCTCATTGACCGTGGTCCAAAGCTCGCCGGTCTGTGGCTGCCAAGCCAGTCCATTAGGGTTGCGTAAACCTGAGGAAAATATACGTTTTTCACCGGTTTGCAGGTTCACTTCCAGAATGGCTGCACGGTTTTCTTCTGCTTCCATGCCGTTTTCACCGACATTACTGTTTGAACCCACAGTGGCATAAAGCTTTGTGCCATCTTTATTCGCAATAATATTCTTGGTCCAATGGTGGTTAATCGGTCCTCCCGGTAAATCTGTCACATGCTCTGGCTTAGCGGTGATTTGAGTCTGTCCTTCTTTATAAGGGAATCGCACAATCTCATCAGCATTAGCGACGTAAAAGTTATTGCCAATCAGTTCCATACCAAAGGGGGAATGCAGATTATCTAAAAACACATGCCGTGTTTCAGCCACACCATCATTATCGTTGTCACGAAGTAAGGTAATTCTATCGGCACTGGGTACGGCGGCACCAGCATCTTCTAATACCATGCCTTTAATCCAGGATTTAATACTCCAATCTGTACTTTCACTTTTCGGTGCATTTGACTCCGCGACCAATACATCGCCGTTGGGCAAAACATATAACCACCGGGGATGATCTAAATCCACAGCAAATCGATTGACCATCAGCCCTTCAGCAGCGACAGGTTTGCCATCAATTGACCAACCTTCAGCCGGGGCAATGTTCAAAGTGGGGATGAGCGATGATTCCGGTGCGACCAACACAGGATCAGGTCCGAAATCCGCTTGTGAAGTAATTTTAGACGTATCGCCACAGCCACTCAGGCTGAGGGCCATAATACTTATCGCGGTGCTGTATTTATAAATGTGCTGCATAGTGTGCTCCTTTGAATGAAAGCTAAGACTTAGCTACATTTTTGAAGAATGAATATTCGAGTCTAACAATATTGACCATACCAATGACTTGCTTTGGGTTAAAGGATGGTTGCTTGAAATAGAGCAACGTGATCGTCATATAAAAAAATAACCATGGAATTGTTTAATAATTCACATTGTCATAAAAAGCGGTTTATTCACCTTTCAAGGAGATAACATGCAAATTCAGGTAAATACCGATCGTCATATTCCAGGTGATGACACGCTCACTGATTCAATTCGTGAGGAATTACAGCACGCTCTCAAACGCTTCGATGAACATGTCACCCGCATCGAAGTCCATCTAAGTGATCAAAACAGTGAAAATCGAGGCGGAGCGGATGATATTCGCTGCCTGATTGAGGCTCGGATAGAAGGCCATCAACCTAATGTGGTCACCCATGACGCTGCCTCTGTCAAACAAGCATTTACCGGGGCCACCGATAAAATCAAACGAGTACTGAGCACCACGATTGAACGCATGAAATCCCACTGATAACGTTTTTCTATCCATCATAAAAGGCCAAACAATTCGATTTGTTTGGCCTTTTTTATTCTGACTCCCAAGGGCCTTTTGTGAGCGGGTATCTATTTATCTGCGGTGAATAATGTGACTAATCACCGCATAAACTGCGGTAAATAAATTGATGTTGGCTCAGCTTGGTTAGCTGAAAAGCCTTAAAGCTGACTCGATAAAATTTGGCAACAAAATTAAGGCGATTGGAAAGTGGATACTTTAAAAGTGGAATCAATGGGGGGCAGCGGTTTTATTTTGGTTTAATTATCAAGTTGGCTGATCCATTGACTCTACCCCTTGGTTCTATAGGAAGTACCTTTCTAAAAGATGTTTATGGAAATACAGTAGATTTAATTCTAAACTTTATTCTTCATTATCTTGAACAGGTATGTTGAGATTACGCATGGAAGAGTTATATGAGTTGGCAAACGATTACTACACAAAAGTAAAATCATTTCGTGGATTACAGCTATATAAAAAGTTTACTTTTTGGACATTGCTATTTACCGCATTTCTTTTTGTTCTTTACACAATTTGTTTTCTTCATGAAGTACTTTCAAGAAATACAGACTCGGTTTTTAACCGTTTGGCACTTATAGCTTTTTTAAGTGAAGTTGCTATGGTGCTGTCTTGGGTAAATATACAGGAGTGGCAAAAAAAGCGTTTGGTAGAAAATTTATCAAACGAGTTAAAAAATACTTTTGAATGCATTAAGCCTGCAAAAGTATTTTTACTAGAAAAGTATTTTGATTGTTCAATGACTGGCTTTTCAGACGCTGCAAAAAGAATTGAAAAGATGTTAACACTAGCTATTGTGTATTCTAATGATAATTCTTTTGTAGAGCGCTTTTTTAGCTTCATTTATAACAGGGATGCAAACTCCAGAATTCTTACACTTTTTGTCATTTTATGTTCACTCGTAACTGCTTTATCAATAAGTGCTGGTCAAAATATACATTCTCTATTTGAATTCTATTCAAATGCCAGTTGGATCGTAATATTAACGTTATATTTTCAATCTGTATTTATAGCTCTTGTTTTAGGCTATGGTGTGATAGAACTTTTCATAATACTCAAAGACATTGCAACTTTTACGAAACTTCATATTACATCACAGAGATCAAAACATATTGAGACAGTTAGATTTTTGATTAGCGATTTAAATAACCTTCATGCATTTAAGAAAACAGAAGACAGCAAAATAATTATTCCACCTAATTCAAGAGACTAGGTTGTTAAACCTCTTCAGTAAGAACAACATCTATTTTTCTGTCTGAGAGTCCCAACAGTGAAAAAATAAGGCTATTTTTTACTCTGATCCTAGATACTCCTTAACGACCATGCACACATAGGAACGAATCTGCAGGATGGACAATTTAATTGAAATTACTGGCGATGATATTGCCTCACTTAATGATGCTGATTTAAGAAATTTAATCGGTTTACTCTGTGAAGCGGAATATAGGTTAGAGGATATATCTACTTCGGGCATTACGTATGGCGGTCATCAAGATGCCAGCGATGGAGGCCTTGATGTTGTCATTAAGAGTAATACTGTTCCACGACATGGTTACCTAACTCGCTCACCTGTCGGCATTCAGGTTAAAAAGCCGAAAATGCCGAGAGCTGCAATTCTAAAAGAAATGAAACCTGATGGAAGATTAAGAGACGTTATTAAGTCTCTTATCACAAAAGAAGGGGCATATTTAATTATCAGCTCAGGAGATTCCACAACAGATTCTACATTACGAAGCCGTAAAGCAGCCATGTTAGAAGCATTAGAGGGGGAAGCTGATAAACATAAGTTATTCATTGATTTCTATGATAGAAGCCGAGTTGCCAGCTGGGTGAGAAATCACCCGGCACTGATTTTGTGGGTACGAAACAAAATTGGAAAACCACTTTCGGGCTGGCAACCATTCGGTAACTGGGCAAACTCACCCAATGGTGTTGAGGATGAATATTTATTTGATGGCAATTTACGGCTTCATGATGGCACATCATCCAAAAGCGATAACTCATCCGTAATAGAGGGGCTTAACCATCTTCGAGAAAAGCTCTCTCATCCACATTCATCTATAAGATTAACCGGCCTATCTGGGGTCGGAAAAACAAGACTAGTTCAGGCGCTGTTTGATAGAAGGATCGGTGCACATGCACTTAATCAGGCAAATGTGCTTTATACAGACATCTCAGACTCGCCCACTCCTGAACCTATTCAATTTACCGAACAGCTTATAGCTAGGTGCGATGATGCCATTCTGGTTATAGATAATTGTTCAAAAGAACTTCATGACAAGCTTACAAAAATATGTAAGCGCCCCGAAAGCAAGCTTAGTCTCATAACGGTGGAATATGATGTAAGGGAGCACCTGCCGGAAGAAACATCGGTTTTTAGGCTTGAACCTTCAAGCGATGAGCTCATATCAAATCTAATAGAACAACGTTATCCTCAAATAGGTCAAGTTAATGCGAGAAGTATTGCAAATTTTTCAGGGGGTAATGCTCGTATAGCGATCGCAATAGCGAATACAGTAGGAAAAAGTGAAAACATATCAGAATTAAAGCAAGAAGCTTTATTTGAACGACTTTTTCATCAACGAAATTATCCGAATGATGACTTAATGACGTCTGCTTATGCTTTATCTCTAGTGTATTCATTTGATGGGGAAGACACCGAACCCGAAAAATCAGAACTAGCTATTTTAGGTTCATTCTTCAATAAAACTCCCAATGAGCTTTTTAGAGCCGTTACTATTCTAAGAGAACGAGACTTAGTTCAATCACGCAGCAAGTGGCGGGCAGTGTTACCTCATGCAATCGCCAATAGGTTAGCTTTAAAGGCAATATCTCAAATCCCTAAAGCCACGCTTACTCATTATTTTTTAACTTGTGGTTCAGAAAGATTACTCAAATCTTTTAGCCGACGTCTAGGTTATTTACATGATTGTCAAACAGCACGAGAAATTGTAAATGATTGGCTTGAACCTGATGGTTGGATAGGTGAACATATAACCAACCTAAACCCATTAGGCCTTGAGATACTCAAAAATATTGCTCCTGTATCACCAGAAAAAACACTAGTACTTTTTGAGCATGCTGCTCATGGTGATAACGGCTACAAATTCACAAATCGAGAGCATAAACACAGTAGAGATTTTACAAAATTAATTCGTTTAATTGCTTATGACCGTTCGCTTTTTCAACGTTGCTCAGAACTACTCTGCAAATATGCACTTACTGAAAAACCTGGTGAAAATAATAATTCGATTAGAGATTTATTTAAATCACTATTTTACATTTACCTGTCTGGAACACATGCATTAGCAGAAGAGCGAAGTAAAATAATTCGAAGCCTCTTAGTATCAAGTAATGAAGATGAACAAACCCTAGGGGTTGAGTTGTTAAGTGCTGCCTTAGAGTCTGGGCACTTTAGTTCGCACTACGGATTCAGTTTCGGTGCTCATTCAAGAGATTTTGGGTATCAGCCAAAAACAAATAAAGACGTATTTCTCTGGTTTGAACACTATATAAATTTATGCATAGAGTTTTCTGAACCTAGCATGGCTATATCTACAGAGGTCCGAAAATGCTTAGCAACCCAATTAAGATCTCTGTGGCTTATGGCTGGTGTGAGCACTCTTTTAATAGAAGCAGCTAAAAAACTTAACGCATCCGCTCCATGGCCCCAAGGCTGGTCAGCTAGTCAGTCAATCCGCCGCTTTGATCTAAAGAGGTTCGATGAAGAAAAAACATCACAATTTATAGAATTCGAGAATGCCTTAAGACCTAAAACACTTATAGAGCAAGCACGGATTTTTCTTTATCCTCGACGCGGTAACTATGTTGATTTTTTTGACTTTGATACGAATGAAGATGCTTCTCTTGATGATGTGAGATCATATGATGCTAGCACTGAACGCGTCGGTAAGTTTATAGAAAATATAGGCAATCAAATCGGTGGTGATGAAACCGTATTCGCAGAGTTATTACCTGAACTATTATGTTCGGATTTAAATACTGTTGGTTTTTTAGCTGAAGGGCTGGCACAAAGTACCAATTCCCGAGATAAAGTTTGGCAAAAACTATACAAGAGTTATACAGAGCTACCTAAAGATAAGCGGCATATCCGCTTCTTAATTGGTTTTTTAGGTGGATGTAGACTCTCTTCACCTAGATTTTTTGACGAAGCTTTAGAACAAATGGTTACTGATGAAGAGTTAGGAGAATGGTTTCCTACGTTCCAAATTGCTTTCCCTCTAGATGAAAAAGGACTTACTCGACTTCACCTAGCTTTAGATCTTAACAAAGCGGATATTTTTCAATACAAACAGCTTGCTTGGGGGAGAGCACATGAGAAGATTAATGATGCAAATTTATTAGACTTACTCGAAAAAATTAACTCCAAAGAAAATGGAAATATTGTCTGCCTTGAAATACTCCATATGAGGATTTTCGGTAATAAAGAAGAAAAAAGAGAGCATCCCAAGGCATTATTATCTTTTGCTCGTAAAGTTTTATCGCAATATTCTTTTGTTAAAAATACTCATGATCATATAGGTGATTACAGATTATCCGAAGTTGCAAAGGCATGTCTAAACAACCAACCAGATAATTACACCATTGCCATCTTCGATAATATTGTTAATGCATTTAAAGACTATTGGCGAAACTCATATGAGTTTGAAAAGCTTTTTAGTGTAATGGCCAAGCTGCAACCTGAGTTGTTCTTGAATAAGTTCATGAATGAGGATGGTATTGTCACATCTTATACATTCACAAGTTCCAGACGACAAAGTCCTCTAGCATTTTTAGATGATTCAGTCATTATTCAATGGCTAAAAGGTGATCTAGAAAACCGTTGGCCTACCCTAACTCAATCGGCCCCACTATCTAAGACAAAAGCAAATTCAGAAAAGCATGAATGGCGACCTTTTGTCCTCTGGATAATTGAAAACATAAATGAATATGACAAATTATTTGAGGATATGTGGCATTCACTATGGCCGACCTCATGGAGTGGTTCTAGAGCAAACATCGTTGCAAAAAGAGCTTACTTATTTGATGACCTCTTTAATCACTCAAATAGTGAGGTAGCTAATTTTGCAAAAAAATATGCTGTTCAAATACAAAAAGAAATTGCAAAAGAAAGAGAATGTGAGGAAAGAGATAATAAACGTGAGCATGAAACTTTCGAGTAAAAAAATATCAAGGTGCCTATCAACTTGATTTTATTGAGCAACCCGGACCCTAATTTAAACACACACGGTGCCCCTATTGATTCCAAATCATGACGAGCAACTATAATGCGATACCCCGCCGATATCACTCAACTCCGTCGGCATAAGCCGATAGTATTTTTTCTCGATGTCTTTTGATTGTTCGGCGTAAGGTTTTTTCATCACTTCCTGTAACTCACGAAGAAGTGTGTATTCACCTTCGGCTGCTTGTTTATAAGCAGCAACGAGTTGCCATTCTCGCAAAATATATTTCGGATTAACCTGTTTCATTTGACTGGAAATCGCTTCACGGGAAGATGTAGCATTTCCATCGTTCTGGTCACTAATGCCTACCAGCGTTTGCCATTTATCAAGCCATGCTGACCAGTGTTGCTCAATATCCTGAGAGTTTGGAGACGTTGAGTTAATGCCATTTTCAGCAGGATTCAGTTCACCATAAAAGCTTTTTTTCAGTGGCCCGATGTCGCCAGGCAACGCTGAGAGCTCACGAAAGAAAATGGTGTAGTCTACAGGTGTCAGAGTCATCAGGCTGATGAGCTCGCTGAATAATGCCTCGTTATAATCCTCAAGCCCGAGTTTAGCTGCCCACATCTTTTCTAATTGCATTTGCATGACGTTAGCAAAACCGTGTTGAACATCTTCAAGCTCTGATAGGTAATGCTGATCGCCCTTAAGCAAAGGCTCTAATGCTTTACAAAACATGGCGAAGTTACGTGCAGCCGCGGCGGGTTGGTTAAAGAATGAGAAATGACGTCCGCCGCCGATCCATGGCTGGTATACAGGATCAAACGCTTCACAGAAGCCAAAAGGACCATAGTCCAGCGTAAAACCGCCGACCGCGCAGTTGTCACTGTTAAAATTGCCTTGGCAATAACCGACACGTATCCAGTTAGCAATAAGTGAGGTGAGGCGTTCACGAAACGCCTTGGCAAGTAAAATGACTTTGGTTTCGATATTCAGGCTGTTATCGATAACGTCAGCATATTCTCGATCGATTACGTGTAAGACGATCTTTTCAAGCTCATCCATGGCATTTTCATGTGCATGATTCACAACGCGGCGAGCAAATAGCTCAAGTTGACCCACCCGAATAAAGGACGGGGCGACGCGCGTTGAGATGGCAACGGGTTCGGTGATAATAATATCCGGTTCAGCTGCTGTTGAACCCTCCGAATACCAGGGCCGTCTGACACGTTCGGTTGTCGAGGCATATAAACTGAATGAACGTGATGTGGGCACACCGAGTGCGTGCATGTGTTCTTGAGCAAGAAACTCTCTAATGCTGGAGCGTAAAACAGCTCGACCATCTGCACCGCGGCAGTAGGGTGTTCGACCACCACCTTTTAATTGCATTTCCCAGCGTTGGCCTTTGATAACCGCTTCTAATACGGAAATGGCTCGACCATCACCGTAGCCGTTACCGGTTTGGAAAGGACACAGTTGAGTGTATTCCGTACCGTAAATAGATAGGGCGTACCCAGACGCCCAACCGACTTTACGAATAGGCTCGGGAACATGAGTGAGATCGCCTGAAAACAGTCGGACAAAGTCTTCCGAGTTCGCCATGCTGTCAGCGAAACCCAATTCATGGAAAAAGGTTTTGCTGTGCGAGACGTAAACCGGGTTTTCGATGGGTGTGGGTTTTACCGGAACATAATGCCCCGAGAAAACTTGTCTTGGATAATGATCATCGCCATTTGAGGTTGCGTCAGGATCACAATTCAGTGAGTCCATGAGCGAATAGCTTGTGAGTTGTGCCAGGTCGTCGAGTGTCGAGACTTCTGAAGTCATATTTCGGGAGCTTATTAATAGTGTCAGAGTGTTTGATTTCACCAGTATGACTGGCTTAATCAGATGAAGTTCTACGTTAACATTTAACTGAATTTACTCAAAACCCAATAAGCAGGGCGAATCAGGGAGAAATGGAAACAATCGGGAAATTATGGGTCAGCCAACTGGATTAGGCTGACCCTTATTTATAGTCAAAATATCGATGAAGCAATTACTCTTACTGTTTCGCTGTTAGAGCTTGTTGGACCCAGCCTTCAGCACCATCATCGGTGGTGACAAAATAAAAGCCGTTCGCTTGTTCACCCATAAATACCAGACTGCTGGTTTTATCAACGAGCGAGACTGTCTCTGATGATTTGCTTGGATCTTTATAGACTTTCAGTTTGTTGATTTTAGCAACCAATACATCGCCTGCTTCAAGAGCGCCGCTGGTATCTTCTGACTCATTATTACCAAACCCCATTGTTTTGCCGAGAGAACTGACTTCTTTCGAACTGCTGCTGACATCAGAAACCGCATTTTTCAGATCACGAATACCATCCATGAAGTCTGCATGTACGACGGGGGTAATGGCAGTCAAAGTCATTGTAATTGCTAGAAGAAGGGTCTGTTTGAACATGGTTATATATCCTTATTGAGAATGATTATTTTTGTATTTTTCGGATAATAACTAATTTTGTAAAAAATCTCTTACATTTCTTAACAGTACGATTTGCAAGCCAATCAGACTAACCAAATTTATTAAAAATCCAATAAGCGGGACGAATCAGTAAAAAGTAAATAATTCTGTAAGTCCAGGTTATCAATATATAGAGCGGGCTTATAAAGCCGAGCAATGGTAGGTAAAGCAGAACAAAACTCAGCCGATGCAGCAGATAACGGAGGGTGAATGGAAACCAGTGACGGTGATTAACTCTGAGTGGTGAGGCCCAGAGTTTGAGGTATAAGAACCAGGATGTTTTGTAGGCGACCAGGCCAATGACCAATGAAGCGATTAATGAAAGATGAACCCATGACGGGATAGCTGGGTGGATGCGATCATCCAGTTCTTTTGCTCGAGCCTCATTGGGCTGAAATAGCATGACGGATTTTGTTAAAACATGCAGTGGCAGTAAGGCGAGCTCGAGGTTGCTGCTTTGCGGTTGGACGGCTTTAGTGGCAGAGCTGCTGTGATCAAAATGCAGGGCGGTACGTAATTTCCTTGATGAATCAATTTCTACCGGCACTGGTGATGAGGTGTTCTTGGGAGCAAAGGCATTATAAAAATCACCAGCGGTATATGAAGTTAAACTACCGGTATCTTTTCGTTTTTGCCAGTCTTTAGCCAATTGATCTAAGGTTTTTTTGGGTTTGTCTGAGCCCAGAATGATCAGACTGATATCTCTATCAGCAGCGACTTTTTCCAAATCCGTTACAGCGATCTTTTCTTTACCTTGAATGATAAAGCCATCCTCTACCTTGGCTGAAATAACAAAGCTTTGCTGCCGCATTGTTTTGAGTGCATTTAGTAACTGGTTTGTGCCGACTTTATCCACGGGTATTTTTGAGCCGTAGCTTTGTTTGGGCAGTGTCAGATGAGGATTATCGGCTAATTGAATCAAGCGCATATTCGCCGAGGTAACCGGCCGTTGTAACTGCCACAGTGCCGTTTTTAATGAAGACATATCGCTAATGTTGATACTGATATGGTTATCAATCAGATTGGTCGCTGCCGGGCTGGTGCTTAATGAATAGGTTTTCCCATGCCGTGATTTGAGTTTGATGGCAACCTCTGCGGGCAGTTTATTAAAGGCATCCAGAGAGTAGGGGAGATTGCTTTCAGAAAGTAATAAAGTAGCTTGTTTGTTGGCATCCACTGCATTTTCAGTGAATTGATGCACCGGCACGTTTTTGCCATCGGGCGTTCTTGCCATCCACTGGTTTTGGCTGTGATTGAAGCTAATTTCAGCGACACTGCCTTCTGGGTAATGAGCTAATTCATCAGCAAAGCGAAAGGATGAGGTGTGATGCGTATCCGGAGCATCTGCTTTTTTGCCTAATTTTGCCAAGCTGGAGATCAAACCTGCCTCGGCTGGGGAATGGGCAAAAGTGAAGATGGTCGTCAGGAATAGATAAAACCAGAGTGTTCTTGCAGGATAAGCAATCATTTAAGGCCCGTTCCTCCGATAATAACTAAACGACTTTTATTAATGCCCACACGTTTTACTGATGCTCGACACCAATAAAAAAGCCTCGAGACTTTGCAGTATCGAGGCTTTCGTATTCTTATGGTACCCAGGGCCGGAATCGAACCGGCACGCCGGATTAGGGCGAGGGATTTTAAGTCCCTTGTGTCTACCAATTTCACCACCTGGGCAACAAGCCGCACATTATAACGAAGATTTTCGATTTGTTCACTACCCTTTTTACTATTTTGTTACAGATTTGGGTAATTGGTAGTGGGCTTCGATCATTTCACGAGTCAGAATGCCGTAAATCCGTTCGATCATCGGGGCGTTTTGACGGCTGACATAAAGGGCTTCTACATGATGTTCGTTCAGGGCCTGATACGCTTCAAAGAGACTGGTATGTAAGGAAATTTTGTGTACATCCCGACGTGTGCCTGGAATCTGCATTAAGTCGATTTCGCTGTTTTCGCCCATCTCTTTGACGCTGACCGCTCTTGCCAGATCACTGGCAGGCATCATCACAACCGGAATACGATCACGGGTGATGATGATCCACTCAGGGCTGTTTTTTAGCGTTTGCATCGCCATTTGAGCGTTGATCACTTGATTTAAGGTGACAAAATTACGTTGCATGGCTGCCCCAACACTGACTTTGCGTAAGGCTTGTGAGATTGGATCATTTTGAAAGTCGAGTCCACGATAGCGAAGAATGCTGACAAACAAGGCATCGAGCTTGAAGTAGTCATGAATAATCAGACTGGAGAAAACAATCGCCAACATACCTGGCAGGATGATTTCCGGGTTACCGGTTAATTCCAACATGGCCATTAAGGCGGCGAGCGGGGCTTTGAGCGTGGCCGACATCATTGCGCACATGCCGATAACCGCATAAAAGGTCATCGACGAAGCATATTCCGGTAACACTAAATTACCGATATAACCCAGAATGGCACCGGCACATGCACCGACTACCATGGTGGGGCCGACCATACCTGCGGGAATGCCAAAACCAACACAGGCAGAAGACAGCACCAGTTTAAGAATCAGAATAATGACCAGGCTGCCAATCGCGATTTCATTAGCGGAAATACTGCCAATAATGCCGTAACCCATACCCATTACTTCGGGTACGGCCATGCCGAAAATCCCCATTAAAATACCGGCATAAGTCGGACGCAACCAGGCCGGATGTTTACTGAACGTGCCAGAAAACAGTTTCAGACTTTTGAGCGATAAAGTGGCTAAAAAGCCAATAATAATGCCGAGAAAGATGATGTAGGGCAGCTCCCATAATGATTGCATTTGGGTAGCGAGATTGACGAAAACAGTATCATCACCAAAGGTCAGACGGCAGACTACCGCGCCGGTGACGGCTGCCAGAATGACCGGAATAAAGCTGGCGATATGGTATTCCATCATGATGACTTCCATCGCGAAGATCACACCAGCGATGGGGGTATTAAACGAGGCCGCAATGGCGGCGGCAGAGCCGGAAGCAACCAGAATACGTACGCTGTTATTTGGCAGTTCTAAACCACTGGCGAGTAAACTGCCGCTGGCGGCACCCAGGTGAACCCCCGGACCTTCACGGCCAACAGAGTGGCCGGTGATAATGGCGATACTGGTACCTATAAATTGGCGAACCGCATTTTGCCAGGGAAGCCTGCCTTCATAAGAAGACAGCCGTTCGATCACATGTAAGATGCCGGTATTTCGCTGCTCTGCATCCAGTCCACGAAATAACAATCCGATTAACAGACTGCCAATGATGGGCAGTACCAGTAACCAGTACCACGGTAAGCTGTCGTAACTTTCGACTTCGCCGGAGGGAAATAAAGCCATCTGACCAAAATCAATGGTGAGACGTAACAGGATAATGGCCAAGCTCGACAGTAATCCGGTGATGACCGCAAGTACGTAAAGCTTGACGCCCAGTCGACCGAAGATAAAGTACTGACGGAGTTTTTCCAGCATATTCCCTATATAACTTTGGAAAATCGCTGCCTTGCTTGTTGACTGTATTTATCAAACACCATGCAGATATTACGTATTAACAAGCGGCCAGCGGGTAAGACTTCTATAGAGTCCCATTTATACTGCAACAGGCCGTCTTGGGCAAATTGTTCTAGGTCGGCGATGGCATCTGCAAAATAGTCGCTGAAGTTGATCTGATAGGCTTTTTCAATGGCGGGTATGTCCAAGGCAAAATCACAGATAAGACGGGTGATGATATCGCGACGACATTTATCATCTTCATCCAGCTCTACGCCACGTAATACCGGCAATTTTCCCGCTTTGATCGCTTCATCGTATTCCGGCAGTGTTTTCACATTTTGTACATAAGCATCACCCACTTTGCCGATAGAGGTCACACCAAAACCAATCAGATCACACTCAGCACGGGTCGAGTAACCTTGAAAGTTGCGATAGAGCTGTTTGTTTTGTTGGGCCAATGTGAGTTCATCATCGGGTTTGGCGAAATGATCCATACCTATATATACATAACCGGCGGCGGTCAGTTTATCGATGGTGCGATGCAGAATTTGTAACTTCACTTGTGGTAGTGGGATATCGGCTGTGGCGATCTGGCGTTGTGTTTTAAACAAGTCAGGCATATGGGCGTAGTTGAAGACCGACAAACGATCCGGACTGGCGGCAATGACTTTGTCTAACGTGTCGCTAAAACTTTCCACAGTCTGATGTGGCAGGCCGTAGATCAAATCCAGGCTGATGCTGCGAAAACCTTCACGACGGGCGGCGTCTAGAATAGAGAATGTTTGTTGTTCTGTTTGAATCCGGTTAACTGCTTTCTGCACTTTAGGATTGAAGTCCTGCAAACCGAGGCTAATGCGGTTAAAACCCAGTTCTCTTAACAGTTTGATGGTGGCGTCATCCGCTTCGCGGGGATCAATTTCAATTGAAAACTCGCCTTTGTCATCATCCGCCAAGGTGAAATATTTCCGTGTGTGCGCCATCAATTCACGCATTTGTTGGTGCGTTAAGAACGTCGGTGTGCCGCCGCCCCAGTGTAATTGTTCTACCACACGGTTTGTGTCAAACAACTCAGCCTGCATGCGAATTTCTTCATAGAGATTTTCCAGGTAAGGCTGAGCATGCTGGCGGTTTTTGGTGATGATTTTATTGCATGCACAATAGAAACAAACCGTATCGCAGAATGGCACATGGAAATATAAAGAAAGCGGGCCGCCACGCTGATTTGATAAGGCAATATGCTGAGCATAAGTGTCAGCAGTAAAACCATGATGAAATTCGACTGCGGTCGGATAGGAGGTATAACGTGGGCCAGCTTTGTCGTAACGACGGATTAATTCGGCGTTAAATTCAATCGCATCAGTCATGGTTTTGTTCCTAAATAATGTCCGCAAAGTATAACCAGCGAGGATTTGTGTTGTTTTAATATCCGAGCAGATCTTGACCTGGATCAAAGCTGCTGCTGGCTGCTGACTGGTGAATGGATAAAAAGAATCGCTTTGCCTTTATAAATCATCCATTTTGGTGGTTTGGAAAAGCCGTTATCTACGGTATTATTAGCCTCTTTTTTAAGCATCTCCGGCAATCATCTATGAAAGTATTAGTCATCGGTAGCGGTGGGCGCGAACATGCTCTCGCCTGGAAACTCAATCAATCTCCAAACTGTTCTCAGGTTTTTGTGGCACCGGGTAATCCCGGCACAGCCAGTGAAACGAATATCAGCAATGTGGATATCAAAGTTGAAGATATCGCCGGGCTGGTAAAATTTGCTCAGGACAATGCGATTGATCTCACCGTGGTCGGACCGGAAGTGCCATTAACCATGGGTGTTGTCGATGCGTTTGAAGCAGCGGGTTTACGTTGTTTTGGCCCATCAAAAGAGGCCGCACAATTAGAAGCGTCAAAGAGCTTTACCAAAGACTTCCTCGCTCGTCATCAGATTCCAACAGCGGCTTATCAAGTCTTTACTCAGATTGATGAAGCGAAAGCATACATCCAAGAGCAGGGCGCACCTATTGTAGTGAAAGCCGATGGTCTGGCTGCAGGTAAAGGCGTGATTGTGGCGATGACCGAAGCCGAAGCCATTGCTGCGGTAGAAGATATGCTGTCTGGCAATGCCTTTGGTGATGCCGGTAGTCGCGTGGTTATTGAAGAATTTATGACCGGCGAAGAAGCCAGTTTTATCGTGATGGTGGATGGCGAACATATTCTGCCACTGGCTACGTCACAGGATCATAAAGCGCGTGATAATGGTGATAAAGGCCCGAACACTGGTGGTATGGGCGCATATTCTCCGGCACCTGTTGTCACTGATGAAGTGTTTGCACGCATTATGGCTGAAGTGATTGAACCAACAGTAAAAGGCATGGCGGCAGATGGTCGTCCTTACACAGGCTTTTTGTATGCCGGTCTGATGATTGATGAAGCTGGCGCACCGCGTGTTGTTGAATATAACTGCCGTTTTGGTGACCCAGAAACCCAACCCATTTTGATGCGTTTGCAATCTGACCTTATCACCTTATGTGAAGCTGCATTAGATAAACGGTTGAATGAAGTAGAAGCTGAATGGGATCCTCGCGCAGCTATCGGTGTGGTAATGGCCGCGGGTGGTTATCCTGATAGTTATCGTAAAGGTGATGTGATCACGGGCATTGCCGACGCTGAGAAAAATGGCAGCAAAGTGTTCCATGCTGGCACAGCGAGTCAGGGTGATGATGTGGTCACAGCTGGCGGTCGTGTGTTGTGTGTGACGGCACTAGGTAATTCTGTGGCAGAAGCGCAAAAATCGGCTTATCAGGCATTGGATCACATTAAGTGGAAAGATGCGTATTTCCGTACCGATATAGCCTACCGCGCTGTAGCACGTGAGCAGGGCTAAATTAACGGGTTAAAAAGCTAAAAAAAGGGGTTACTGGTTAACCCCTTTTTATTGAGTGACATAGGGTATTCAATCACTGTGGTCTGAATAGGGGCGAGAACATGACAGATACTTTGCGATTACGAGAAGCAGTAAAAACACTGAATGCCGGTGGCGTTATCGGCTACCCGACAGAAGCGGTGTTTGGTGTGGGCTGCGATCCCTGGGATGAAGAAGCATTATTGCGCTTATTAGAGCTGAAACAACGTCCTTGGCATAAAGGCCTTATCCTCATCGCATCCGACTTTAATCAGTTACAAGATTTTATTAAACCCGTTGATGCCAAATTGTTAGCCGAACTGAATAAAACCTGGCCCGGCCCTGTAACGTGGTTACTGCCAGTGCGTGAAGAAGTGCCGATGTTGTTAACGGGTTTACACGATACCATTGCCGTGCGAGTGACGGCGCACCCACAAACGCGTGCTTTATGTGAAGCTTTTGGTGGGGCTATTGTCTCAACCAGTGCCAACCTAAATGGCTTACGACCAGCGATGAATGTGCATCAGGTTCGCTGGCAATTGCCTGAGCTGGATTATGTGTTAGCGGGTAGTTTGGGCGGCGCCAAAAAACCAAGCCAAATTAGAGATGCACAAACAGGAGAAATTTTACGATGAGTACACCGGATATTGATGCCGTTCGTGAATACCTACTTCGCCTACAAGAAAGTATTTGCAAAGAACTTGAATTAATAGATGGTAAAGCATTGTTTGAAATTGATGACTGGAAACGTGAAACTGGCGGTGGTGGTCGTACTCGGGTTTTAACCAATGGTGCCGTCTTTGAACAGGGTGGTGTTAATTTTTCTGAAGTCAGCGGTGATGACTTACCCGCTTCGGCAACGGCCAGCCGCCCTGAGTTAGCGGGCCGAAGTTTTCGTGCCATGGGTGTTTCACTCGTTATCCATCCTCATAATCCTTATGTCTCTACATCACATGCCAATGTCCGCTTTTTTATTGCTGAAAAAGACGGTGAAGAACCTATCTGGTGGTTTGGTGGTGGCTATGACTTAACGCCTTATTACGGCAATGAAGAAGATGTGATTCATTGGCATACCACCGCCAAAGCCGCCTGTGATCCTTTTGGTGCTGACGTGTATTCACGCTTTAAAAAGTGGTGTGATGAGTATTTTTACCTAAAACATCGTGATGAGTGCCGTGGCGTCGGTGGTTTGTTTTTTGATGATCTGAATGAATGGGGCTTTGATCGCTGTTTTGCCTTTATGCAATCGGTTGGCGACAGTTATATCAAGGCTTATGCACCGATTGTGCAGAAACGTAAGGACACCGAGTTTGGTGAACGCGAACGCGACTTTCAGTTATACCGTCGTGGACGTTATGTCGAGTTTAATCTGGTGTATGACCGTGGCACATTGTTTGGATTACAGTCGGGAGGCCGCACCGAATCGATTTTGATGTCGCTACCTCCACTGGTGAAATGGCGTTATCACTGGATTCCGGAAGCCGGATCAGCAGAAGCCCGTTTATACACGGACTTTCTGCCGCCACGCGACTGGATTTAAGACTCGCCGGATAAGGCGGCGAGTTGATCCGCCTGATATTCGTTGATCAGGGGTTCAATAACCTGTTCCAGCTCACCTTCCATGATCTCAACCAGTTTGTATAAGGTCAGATTGATACGGTGATCAGTAACACGTCCCTGAGGATAGTTATAGGTACGGATACGTTCGCTTCGGTCACCTGAACCCACCAGTGATTTACGTGTTTGAGCTTCTTCGGCCGCTTGTTTTTCTACCTGCGCAGCCATGATGCGCGCTTGTAAAACGGACATCGCTTTTGCACGATTTTTATGTTGCGAACGCTCTTCCTGACATTCGACGACGATACCGGTTGGAATGTGAGTAATACGCACCGCAGAATCTGTGGTGTTAACGTGCTGACCACCGGCGCCTTGAGAGCGGTAGGTATCGACTTTTAAATCGGCCGGGTTGATATCGACTTCATCAATTTCATCCGCTTCCGGCAGAATAGCCACTGTACAGGCCGAGGTATGAATACGGCCTTGTGATTCCGTTTCCGGAACCCGTTGAACACGGTGAGCACCTGATTCGAACTTCAGACGTGAATATGCACCTTCACCAACAATGCGACAGATGACTTCTTTATAACCGCCATGTTCACCTTCCTGCGCATTGATCACTTCGACTTTCCAGCGACGAGACTCAGCATATTTAGTGTACATACGGAATAAATCGCCAGAGAAAATCGCTGCTTCATCACCACCGGTTCCGGCACGAATTTCCAGGTAAATATTGCGTTGATCATTAGGATCTTTAGGCAGTAATAACTTTTGCAGGGTTAATTCGAGCTCTTCGATTTTTTCTTCTGCAGCATTAATTTCTTCTTTTGCCATTTCACGCATGTCAGCATCATCTTCATTCAGCATCAGCTTGGCATCTTCTAATGCGCTGATTGTGCGGCGATATGCGTTGAAATTGCTGACAACAGGCTCTAATTGAGCATATTCCTGCGACAGTGATCGGAATTTATTCTGATCGGCCATGGTGTCAGGATCAGCGAGCAGACCACTAATTTCTTCATGACGATCAACGAGTGATTCTAATTTATGTTTGATCGAATCTTTCACTTGGGATCCTTGATATTAAACAGACGCCGCGCTGCGGTGAGTAAATGGCCTTCTTCATCAAATCCGGATTGACGGAGCTGGCGACTCGGTTCATGCAGTAAACGGTTGGTCAATGTACGTGCGAGCTCAGTCATAGCCTGTTCGGCAGGCATGCCTTGCTCAAATTGTTTTATTGCTCTTTCCAGTGAATGCTTACTTATCTCTTCAGCATTGTCACGTATGGCTCTAATTACAGGGACGGCATCTTGGGTTCTGAGCCAGGCCTGAAAATGATCCACTTGTGTATCGATAATTTCTTCAGCCTGTAAGGCCGCATCACGACGAGATTGTAAGTTCTCTTCGATGATTTCTTTCAGATCATCAACACAATAAAGGTATATATCATCCAATAATCCGACTTCGGCTTCAATATCGCGTGGTACGGCGATATCGACCATGAAAATTGGTTTACGTTTACGGATTTTTAAGGCTCTTTCAACAGCACCTTTACCGAGAATTGGCAGTTGGCTGGCGGTTGAGCTGACCACAATATCGGCTTCGGCCAAATGTGCCGGCAGTTCACTCAGACTAATGGCATAACCATCTACTTGAGTGGCGAGATTATGTGCCCGTTCAATCGTGCGGTTGGCAATGATGATACGTTTAATACCATTGTCATAGAGATGGCGTGCGACCAGTTCAATGGTCTCGCCTGCACCTATTAATAAGGCGGTGGAGTCAGCCAGCTCGCTAAAAATTTGTTTCGCCAGACTGACGGCAGCAAAAGCTACCGAAACAGGACTGTTTCCAATCGCGGTATCCGTACGGACTTGTTTGGCAACTGCAAATGCGTGTTGAAACAAACGGCCTAGTGATTTTCCAAGGGTATTAGCATTAAGTGATTGGCTATAAGCATCTTTTAGCTGACCCAGAATCTGGGGTTCGCCCAGCACCATAGAATCCAGACCACAGGCCACGCGCATCAGATGACGAATGGCGTCGGCATGCTGGTAGTGATACAGATAAGGAGTGATGGTGCCATCTTCCTGTTGATGATACTGATGCAACCAAGCGAGGATATGGTTGTCAGACTCTGCATCAACACAACAATAGATTTCAGTACGATTGCATGTCGACAAGATAACGACTTCAAGTATGGAATCATCTTCATGTAAAGTGGATAAAGCTGCTGGAAGCATGCTCGCATCAAACGCAAATAGCTCACGGATATGAACCGGAGCAGTGTTGTGGTTGATGCCATAGGTGACAAGATGCATATTAAGAAAAAGTCGTTATTAAATGCTGTTAAACTTTACAGCCATTATTACAATCGTCTGTTATTAGTGAAAACAATTCGCCATTCTATCAAAATCAAACGTTCAGGTCGTTTTAATATGGATTCAACGAAATCATTCATGATGAATGTAGGGCAACATACTAAATATTTTGCTCTGATCGGACTTACCTCACTCATTACTGCCTGTGCTGCAACCCCCGCACAGCAAAGTAAAGCCACAGTTGATGAGGCGCAAAAAGTCGTCAAAGCTGCACCGGAAGTGAAAGAGGAAAAAAAGCCCGAAGTCACTATGCCAATGTCACCTGAACTGATGTACTACATCCTTACTGCGGAAGTGGCGGGTCAGCGTGGTGAAGTCGGAGCCGCCGTTGAACTTTACGAGCGAGCTGCGGATATGGTCAAGTCGCCTAAACTGGCTGGCCGAAGTGCTCAGGTGGCGACACTTTCCCGAAACGAAGAAAAAATTAATCATGCTCTGGATCGCTGGTTAGAAGTGGATCCTAATAATGCCGATGTCTATATGATGCGCGCGCCATTTTTGATGATGGAGAAAGACTATGACGGCGCAGTTCAGGCCATTAATAAAGCACTGTCTCTAGCGCCAGAAAATCAAAAACTGTACTTAGCCAGAGCGACAGAAAATCTGGCTGAAGTGGCGTCTCCGGAAGAAGCGCTCGCCACACTGAAGAAATTAGATCTGTATAAGCAAGGCCATCCTGATGCGCATTATGCGTATGCTCGCTTAGCGTTCTTCTATCAGCAATACCCAGAAACACTGGCTGAAATTGATCCTTTATTAAAAGCCGATCCTGAGAATGAAAGTTATCTCGTTTTGAAAGCCGATACCTTACAGCGATTGGGTAAAACCAAAGAAGGTGTGAAACTGCTAGCCAAACCTGCAGCAAAAGATGATGCCAGTGATGAACTGCGTTTTACCTATGGCAAATTATTAGGTGATGACGGCCAACTGGACAAAGCACGCACTATTTTTGAATCCATTCAAGCGGATAATCCAGAAAATCGGGATGTGCTTTTCGCGCTTGGCTTGTTAGCGCTGGAAGAAAAAGATGGCGAAAAAGCCAAATCGTATTTCAGTGATTTATTAAGACTGGGCGATCCTACCAATCAGGCTGCGTATTTTATGGGGATTGCTGAAGAGTTGAATGCCAATGTCGATGCCGCGCTGGTTTGGTTTGCCTCAGTACCGGTGCAAAGCAGTCGTTTTGATTTAGCGCAGACGCATTACATTAATTTATTGCTGGGTCGCGATGACATCGATAAAGCCCGTGAACATCTGGCACAGTTGAGACAGCAATTACCTAATAAAGCCCTGCAGTATTACTTATTCGAAGCCAGCTTGTTACGCGACCACGGTATGAAACAAGAGGCTTTTGACTTATTAACAAAAGCCATCAAGCATTACCCAAAAAATGAAGATGCGCTTTATAGCAGAGCGATGATTGCTGAGTCGATGGATAGGCTAGATGTGCTGGAAGCGGATTTAAGACAGATTCTGGCCAATGATCCTAATAATTCTCAGGCATTAAATGCACTGGGTTATACATTGACGGATCGTACTGATCGTCATCAGGAAGCATTAAAGCTGATTCAACGTGCTCTAGAACTTAAGCCAGGTGACCCTTTCTACCTCGACAGTCTGGGTTGGGTTTATTATCGCCTGGGTGACTTAGAAAAAGCGGAAAAATACCTGCGGGAAGCGACGGAAGCCAATCCTGATTCGGAGTTCATTGCCCATTTAGGTGAAGTGCTGTGGCAGCGCGGCAAAAAACAAGAAGCGAAAAAAATCTGGGATAAAGGTCTGTTGCAAGATCCTGACAATACCTTGTTAATTGAAACCATGCGCAGGTTTGGCCTATGAGGTTAGTCTGGCTGGCAGCACTGAGTCTGTTGCTGACCGCCTGTGCGCCTTTATGGCAAGCAAAAACGACTGAGTCGCCAGAGCAAAAATGGCAACAGCAGCAGCAAGAAATAGCGTCACTGAAAGACTGGCGGTTTCGAGGTCGTACGGCGATCACCCAAGGTCGTGAAGGCTGGAACGCGGGAATCACTTGGCAACAACAAGGTGATGGTTTTGATATCAAATTATCAGGCCCTTTTTCCCAAGGTGGGGCTGAGTTAATGGGTGATGCACAACAAGTTACCTTAACGCTGGATAATGGTGAGCAATATTCGGCGCAGACCCCCGAGCAACTTTTAGCCAAAACTTTAGGCTGGCTTTTACCGGTGAGTGCATTACGTGATTGGGTGAGAGGCGTGCCTTATAAAGACGCTGCAGTAGATAAGTATCAACTGGATGAAAATGGGCGTCTGAAAACCTTAGAACAAGCCGGTTGGCAGGTGGAATACCTGCGCTATGTGCCATTTAATGGCTTGGTGGTACCCGCTAAAATTTTTATCAAACACCCTGATTTGAATATTAGATTAGTGATTGCAGATTGGAGTCGAGCTGAGTGAAAGCATGGCCAGCGCCGGCAAAATTAAATTTATTTTTGCATATCACCGGACGGCGGGAAGACGGCTATCACAACCTTCAGACCGCATTTCAGTTTCTGGATTTTGGCGATAGTCTGTTTTTTGATACCAATAACTCAGGCAAAATCGATCTACAAACTGAATTTGCAGGTGTGCCCAGCGAAGATAATCTGATTGTTAAAGCGGCAACATTATTAAAACCCTTTACTGAAACACATCATGGGGTGGATATTTCCGTCACAAAACGCTTACCCATGGGGGGCGGTTTAGGAGGCGGTAGTTCAAATGCCGCTACAACATTAGTCGCGTTGAATAAGCTATGGCAATGTGGTTTGTCACAGCAAAAATTAGCGCAAATCGGACTCAGTTTGGGGGCAGATGTGCCGATTTTTATCGCTGGTCACGCTGCCTGGGCAGAAGGCGTCGGCGAAGACTTAACGCCAATATCCCCGATAGAACCTTGGTTTGCGGTGATTTGTCCTGATTGTCATGTGTCTACTGCAGAAATATTTTCATCGGTGGAATTGACACGAGACTGCGAACCTATCACAATACCGCGCTTCCTTTCTGGGGAAGGCAGAAACGTCTGCGAAGCGGTAGTGATAAAACACTATCCGGCAGTTGCAAATGCACTGGAATGGTTGGCACAATACGCGCCTCCGAGAATGACTGGTACAGGAGCATGTGTTTTCGCTGATTTTCAAAGTCAGCAACAAGCACAAGACGTAATAGATAAACTGCCTTCACACTGGCAGGGTTTTGTGGCAAAAGGCTGTAATCAGTCGCCACTCACTGCAAGAGCACTGGCAGAAAAATAAGCCAGATGTGACTGCAAGATGATAGAATGAGTTTTGTCAGTTGGGGTATCGCCAAGCGGTAAGGCACTGGGTTTTGATCCCAGCATTCCCAGGTTCGAATCCTGGTACCCCAGCCACTCTTTTGTTTTTTTGATAGAAAACTCGGCGCCTCTACCGTGACACAAAACCGACTTCTCCAGTTACAACAACGAACAGCCGACAGCCGTATGATGGTATTCACTGGTAATGCCAATCGTAAGCTGGCTCAAAGCATCGCCAATTTCCTCAATATTTCCCTTGGCAAAGCCACGGTGGAAAAATTCAGTGACGGCGAAATCATGGTTGAAATCCTTGATAACGTACGTGGTAAAGACGTCTTTATCGTTCAACCTACCTGCATGCCAACCAATGATCACCTGATGGAATTGATGGTGATGACCGATGCCATCCGTCGTGCATCAGCAAAGCGTATTACGCTGGTTGTGCCTTATTTTGGTTATTCACGACAAGATCGTCGTCCTCGTTCAGCGCGTGTAGCGATTACCGCGAAAGTCGTAGCGAATATGCTGACTGGCGTTGGTGCAGACCGCGTTTTAACCGTCGATTTACATGCTGATCAAATTCAGGGCTTTTTTGATTGCCCTGTTGATAATGTTTATGCCTCACCGGTGTTACTGGGTGATATCTGGAAGCATAAATACGAAGACCTAGTGGTCGTCTCGCCTGACGTGGGTGGTGTAGTCAGAGCGCGTGCCTTAGCGAAACATCTCGGTGTTGAATTAGCCATTATTGATAAACGTCGTCCCCGCGCTAATGAAGCCAAAGTGATGAATATCATTGGTGATGTGGATGGTCGCGTGTGTGTGTTGATTGATGACATGGTGGATACTGCCGGTACATTATGTGCGGCCTCTGCTGCACTAAAAGAACATGGCGCTACCCGTGTGGTCGCCTACACAACACATCCGGTTTTATCGGGCCCAGCTATAAAAAATATCAGCAACTCAGTACTGGATGAACTAGTGGTAACCGATACCATTCCATTGCAGCCGCATGCGCAGGAATGTGAAAAAATTCGCGTGTTAAGCATTGCAGAAATGCTGGCAGAAGCGATGTACAGAATTAGCAACGAGGAGTCAGTCAGCTCCTTGTATATGGATTAGTTAGCTACGGCTGACTTTTACGTGCCGAACCTGGTCGCGGGGGAGGCTTACGCCGCTTAAAAAGCGGCATTTTTGATGGGCAAAAGTCCATTGTTTTTGGAGAAAAAAATGGAAAACTTATTTGAAGTACAAGCTGAAGCGCGTACTGATGAGGGGAAAGGTGCGAGCCGCCGCCTTCGTCATGCGGGTAAAGTACCAGCTGTTGTTTATGGCGCTGAAAAAGAGCCAGTTTCGATCGCTTTAGATCACAACCAATTCATTCGTCATTTAGCTGAAGAAGCATTTTATGCTCACATTCTGACGCTGAACATTGGCAAGAAAAAAGAGCAAGTTGTATTAAAAGACCTGCAACGTCATCCTGCCAATGACAACAAAATCATTCACGCTGATTTCCTGCGTGTTGATGCAAAACATGAAATGACAATGACTGTTCCTCTTCATTTCATCGGCGAAGAAAAAGCCGTAGGTGTGAAAGCCGGTGGTGTGGTTTCTCACGTGATGACTGAGGTTGAAATTGCTTGTTTACCAGCTGATCTGCCAGAGTTCATTGAGGTAGATATCAGCAAGCTGGAATTAGATCACGCTATTCACTTATCAGAACTTGTTCTGCCTAAAGGCGTTAGCTTACCTGCGTTGTCACACGGTCAGGAAGAGCACCTTGAAGAAGGTGAACGTTCTGCTTATGACCAAGCAGTGGTCAATATTCATATGCCTCGCGTACATTCAGTGGATGATGAAGCTGAAGACGCAGAGGGTGATGAAGAAGCAACTGAAGAGTAATCTTTAGATGGGGAGCTGGATCATTGCCGGTTTAGGTAATCCCGGCTCCCAGTATGAAGGAACCCGGCATAACGTCGGGTTCTGGCTTTTGGACCAGCTGGCTCGTGAGCTCGGGGTGAACTTCACTGTTCAAAACCGATATCACGGGGAGCTGGTTCAATGCTCTCTGGATGGTCATAAAGTTTTTTTGCTCAAACCACTGACTTTTATGAACAGAAGCGGTCAGTCTGTTGCCCCGTTAGCGAATTTCTTCAAAATTCCGTTAGAGAATATTCTCGTTATTCATGATGAATTAGATTTGTCTCCCGGAACCGTTAAACTGAAACGCGATGGCGGTCATGGCGGGCATAATGGACTGAGGGATATTATTGCTCAGACGGGTGGCAAGCAATTTCTGCGCTGTCGTTTGGGTATCGGTCATCCTGGTCATAGCAAGCTGGTTTCTGATTATGTTCTCAGTAAACCGTCACCGACCGATCGCCAACAGATCGAGCAAGCCATCGATAATGTTTTACGTATTTTGCCAGAGGTGTTATCCGGAAATATGGATAAGGCTATGAACTGGCTACATTCACAATAGGATTTCTCATGGGATTTAAGTGCGGTATCGTCGGTTTACCTAATGTTGGCAAATCAACCTTGTTTAATGCATTGACTGAAGCCGGTATCGATGCGCAGAACTATCCTTTTTGTACTATTGAGCCTAATGTCGGCATCGTTCCCGTACCTGATCCACGTATGGATAAACTGGCAGCTATAGTAAATCCAGAACGCGTTTTACCTACCACGATGGAATTTGTCGATATCGCTGGCCTGGTGGCGGGTGCCTCAAAAGGTGAGGGTCTGGGCAATAAATTTCTGGCCAATATTCGCGAGACAGATGCGATTGCACACGTAGTACGTTGTTTTGAAGATGACAATATCGTGCATGTCGCCGGTAAAGTGTCACCTTTGGATGATATTGAAGTGATTAATACCGAGTTAGCGCTTGCGGACTTGGAAAGTGTTGAAAAAGCCATCACCAAAACGACTCGTGATGCCAAAAGTGGTGACAAAACGGCTAAAGCCAGATTAGAGCTACTCACGCAAATGCGTGATGAACTGGATAGTGGCAAACCTGTTCGTGCCATGGGCTTTGATAAAGAACAACTGGCTTTGATTCGTGACTTACATCTGCTGACGATCAAACCCACCATGTATATTGCCAATGTCTCTGAAGATGGTTTTGAGAATAACGCTGCTTTAGATGCCGTTAAACAATTCGCTGAGCAAGAAAATGCTAATGTTGTCGCGATTTGTGCGGCGATTGAATCAGAAATCGCAGGCTTGGAAGACGATGAAAAAGTCGAATTTCTAAGTGAAATCGGGCAAGACGAGCCGGGTTTGAATCGTGTTATCCGTGCCGGTTATGAATTGCTTGGTTTACATACTTATTTTACAGCCGGTGTAAAAGAAGTGCGGGCATGGACGGTGAAAGTAGGCGCGACAGCACCGGAAGGCGCTGGTGTTATTCACACTGACTTTCAGAAAGGGTTTATCCGCGCAGAAGTCATCAGCTACGATGATTTTGTTCAATACAATGGTGAGCAAGGCGCGAAAGATGCCGGTAAGTGGCGTCTGGAAGGCAAAGAATATGTCATCAAAGATGGCGATGTCATGCATTTCCGCTTCAACGTCTAGCATTCTGGGATATGATGTCGTGAGTTCTTATTTCTTTCTGACATAGGCAAGCTATGAAGACGGCATCATTCTCCTTTTACTTCTTATCGTTAGCTATCGGTTATACACCACTGGTCAATGCCGATGATAAGTTAAATCAATGCTTGCTCACTCAACTGGCGACAGCAGATGACACCATGTCAGTCGGGGATATTAAACAATTATGTGACTCCTCAATCACCCAGAACACTATTGAGGAAGCCTCCCCCAATCCTGAGCCTGTTGACGTTAAAGTAACCAGTACGGGTTTAGAGACAGAAGACAAGTCGGCCATTACCCGACGCTTATTTCTGGAAAAGAAAGAAGCCAAAAACCCGTTTGTATTATTACCGCATAAACCGAATTACATTATCTTAAGTAATAATATGTCTGCTCCGAATGAAGCGCCATTTGAAGCAGCTTATCCGAATGACAATATTCATTTGCAGCCGTGGGAAACCAAGTTCCAAATCAGCCTGAAGCTGCCAGTGGCTTACGCTCTCTTCAATGGTCGGGCTGATGCCTATGTAGCTTATACCAACCGGTCATTTTGGCAGCAGTTTAATAAACACAGTTCTTCGCCTTTCCGTGAGTCTGATCATGAACCGGAAGCCTGGTTATCATTCAAAAACGATTATGAATTGTTTGGTATAAAAAATTCACTTATTCGTACAGGTATTGTCCACCAGTCAAATGGTCAGGCAGGTGAGTTATCACGTAGCTGGAACCGGGTTTATGCGGACTTCGTGTTTGAGCACAATGATTGGTACTACTCATTTAAACCATGGTGGCGAATCCCTGATAGCAGCAGCGATGACGATAATCCGGATATCGAAGAATATATGGGTAACTTTGAATTCGGCGCTGTCTATAAAATGGATAATCACAGCTTCGATATTCTGCTGCGGAATAACCTGAATTTTGATGATAACTATGGCGCTGTTCAGTTAGGCTGGAGCTTCCCGCTGACAGACCGTGTGAAAGGTTATGTGCAATGGTTTAATGGCTATGGAGAAAGCCTGATTGACTATGATGCTCACTCCAATAGTATCGGCTTTGGTATCCAGTTGAGTGACTGGTTATAAATATGATCTTTTCACTTGAAACTTAAGCATTTATATCGTATTATTTCGCGCTTCGTGTGGCTATGTAGCTCAGTTGGTTAGAGCACATCACTCATAATGATGGGGTCGGTGGTTCGAATCCACCCATAGCCACCAACAGATTCAAAAGCCGGAGTTTCTGCTCCGGCTTTTTTTTCGCCTGTGAATTTGTATAGTGATGAAATCAACGTATACATGGCTTGGTTAGGTTCAGCCTTAAAATCAGCCCAAACTATGACCTCATCAGGTTCAAAACATAGTATTGTCGTTGGCTGAGGTTTCTGGCACAGCTTGAATAACATCCCAGTGTTCAACTATTACGCCATTTTCTACGCGGAAAATATCAACAACCGCTTGTCCACGATCGTCTGCATTTTCAACAGAGTGCACATGCAGAAACACAAGATCATTATCTGTCGCACTTCTGACAATATCTGCTCTGGATTGTGGATGTGTTTTGAAATATCCCTCGAAGTAGTCAAGCAAAGGCGCTTTGCCATCAGGAACATCAGGATTGTGTTGGATATAGTCCTCAGCCAGAACCTTTGCCGCTTGCTCAACCTTATGTTGGTTAAAAAACTGATTATAAAAGTGGATAACAAGTTGACGATTGGCTTCCTCTTTAGCCAGATCCCGATGGCTAGCTGGTTCAGCAGTCACATTTGCGGTGAATAATACTAAACCAAGGCTAAGCAGGACCGGGAAGACTTTTCGTGATAGTGTTTTCATTATTATTTCCTTGATATTTTTTAATAACCGACAGTAAAACGTTGGCGAGGGTGTTGTGGTGTTTCAATCTCATCGACCAGAGCCACAGCATAATCTTCATATGAGATGTGGCTGCCATTGTCTGAGGTGAGAAGAGTGTCTTTACCCAGCCTGAACTGACCTGTACGTTCACCTGGGCCAAACAGGGCTGATGGGGATAAGAAGGTCCAGTTAAGCTCCGTTTCTTTTTGTATTTCATCGAGAAAGTCTGCCCCTTTGTTTGCTTCAGCCTTATAGGCTTTTGGGAATTCAGGTGTGTCGATGAGACGAAGTCCGGGTTTTACTTCCAGACTGCCAGCACCACCAACTACTAAATAGCGCGGCACGCCGGATTTTTTAACCACATCGATAATGTGTTTTGCTTCAGTATCATTAAATTTTACGGCGCTTACCACGACGTCATGCCCCCTAAGATGTGGAACAATGTCATCGATGTTAAGCAGATCGGCTTTTAATACAGTTACGCCGGGTAATGATGGAATGTTTTCTGGATGACGTGAGATAGCCGTAATCTGATGATGTCTGTTTGATAGTTCTTTGACTATTCTTGAACCAACTTCTCCAGAAGCGCCAATGATGGCAATGTTTGACATAATAAACCTCCTAATAGTATCTAATAAATATTAGGTCTATAATGTAGACCTTTGAGTTAAGCGTAGATACTTTTTCTTGAGCTGACAAGAAGTCAATTTCAGCGTACTAAGTTACTTGGAGGTGACCATGACAACGACTAATTCTGTCGAAACGCAGACAGAGACTGAGTTTGACCATCCTTGTCCGATACGAGATGTGTTGGATAGAATCGGCGATCAGTGGAGTTTATTAATCCTAACCACATTAGCGCCGGCGACTTTGCGCTTTAATGAACTTCATCGTGAAATTGGTGATATCTCCCGACAGATGTTATCTCGCACTTTAAAACGATTAGAGCAGGACGGGTTTATTGAACGTAAGATCTATGCCGAGGTGCCACCGAAAGTGGAATATAAACTCAGTCCTCTTGGCCATTCATTTCTTGAACCTATGCAAGCCCTTATTGCCTGGGCTGACAGCAATCATGCACAGATTTGTCAGAGTCGACGCCAGCACAGAGCAAAAAAAGATGGACAAGCCTAGATAGGTATTAATCAAAAGATAGGAATATCTTATCGGTGTAATTTAGAGTAGCCAGGAGAAGTGTTTACTTTCTGGCAGGCCATTTAGGTCTGAAAGGCTGATAGCAATAGAGAAGCAGTAATAGTGCTAATGCCGCCGCTATTTTATTAAACTGCGTGGGCTGTGTTGCCTCATAAGCAAAATCAGTGTTTTGTAGTGCCTTGGCCATATCCCTATTGTTTTCCAAGTGGTGATAGAGCATATGGTTTTGTTGAGCCAGATCCATTAAATAGTCTTGTTTGAGGCTGGATAGGTGTTCGATGCCAACGGCTTTGGCCGTGCCCCATGGGCCATTACGTGGAATGTATCCCTCGACCTTGCTGGGATCCTCCGGTAGGCCAAAGCGTGAAGCATGAGGCACATCTTCAGCAGTATAGAAACCTATCTGTACACCATCCTCGTCAAACTTGGGAATTTTACTCAGACCCAGTTCACCGACACCAATAATCATGCCTGCCTTCCAATCTTCTTTTTGATCTTCTGTATCTAGATAACTGAAATCGGGAGCATAACGTGGATTGATGGGCGGTGCTTCGTGACCATCGGTAAAAAAGACTAATTTACTGCCAGCGAGCACATCATTCAGCATCAGCTCACGCGTATTATATAAAGCCTGACCGATATTACTATCAGCTACCCAGGCCATTCGCCAGTCGAGTGCATGAATACTGGCCTCAAGAACAGGGTAATCACTACATACCTCAATGGGTGAATAGAGTAAAGCAGGTACGCGTTCGGTAAATACAGCTAAGCCTACTTTTGAGCCACATGGCAGGCTTCTGGCCGCATTCAGCATAGCGGTTTTCGCTTTTTCTAAACGACTGATTGCACCGCCGTGTTTATCAGAATAGTCCTGCACATTCATGCTACGGGTAATATCAAGCACAAACACAAAGTCATAGCTTTTTACTGTGAAGGGTAAAGGAGGCAGAACGATGGCTATCAGTAATAAGACGGCGGCAGCTATCAGTGCATATAAACGCTTCATCATAACAACCTAAGGCAGACCTAAGGGAAAACCAGGCATGGCTGACCACAGCTCTTCTGAGCTTTCCTGCACTTCACCAGACTCTTGTAGATCGCCGAGAGGCAAGTCTCGGGATAATCGTTGTGCTGCTTCGAAATTATATTTGGCTGCCCAAAACTCGGGATCTTTTTTTAATGCAGATTTATAGAGATCTTTTGCCACATCAGCCAAAGCTGTTGCACGATCAATCCCCATTTTTTCAGCCGTTTCAATCGCCTGTTGTAGATAGAGATTGCCCATATTGTAGTAAACCAGTTTTAACATGGCTGGAGAGCTGATCCGTTCGGCTTTGCCATAGGCATCGACAGCATCCTCGAACATACCGCGTTGTTGCAAATGATGAGCATAGGCAAACTGTACTTCGGGCTCTGTCAGATCAATCTCAGTAGCCTCCACTAAGCGTGGTGACTGTAGCAAACGTATTGCATCGTTGATGTCTTGCTGATGTTGCCTTTCTATTATTTGCAGGCCGAGTAGGGTAAGAAAAACGAGGCTAATCGCCAGCGTTAGATGTTGTAGATAAATACGGCGCAACATCATGAGCGTTTCTCCAAAGATTTCACTGCAACAAGTAACAAAACAAAAAACAAAGCAAAGCCATAACACCATGCTGAGAGGCTCTGTTTTGGAAGCTTTTCTTGATAAATTAATGGCAGGCTTTCCAGTTCATCCAGCTCAGCCAAAGCGGCTTGTAGTGATTCTGCCGTATCGACTTCATATGCATGGTATGGCACTGATAAGGTATTGAAAAACTTATGTAAATATCGTTCAGGCATGACTCTTGGGTTATCATCGCGATGCGATTTGGGCTCACTGAAGATGCCTTGTCCGTTTTCAGTACGTAAGAAGAACCAGTACAGACTTACCCGGTAACGTTCAAACCATTCACGTAGGGTTTTCTGGGCACGGTGATCCAAGGTGGCGGCGCCATCGGAGACCAAAACGATCACACGTGATCCGGTGTGAGGCTGGTCTTTGAAATAACTCAAACCCATGCCTAAACCTTTTGCAACGTTAGTAAACGCTAACCCTGGTGTCTCCAGACTATTAATCGCTGCCTGAATTGCACTTTTATGTTCAGTCAGCGGGCTGATGTAAAAAGGCTGGGTACTAAAACCGGCTACTCCGAATAAATCATGGGGACGGCGATTTACAAATTCCGAGAGTAAACGCCGGGCTGCTTGTGCTTTGGATTGCTCATTTTCATCCGGTGTCTGGCCGCCGAAGGTTTCATTCATACTGGCACTGCGGTCCAATACAAAAACGATATGGGCACCTTGTCCGGTACGAGTCACAATTTGCTCAAGACTATGCAAACCAGCGAGTCCGATAATGACTGTGGCTATAGCCAGAGAAGCAGCAAGCTTAATTAAGCGGTTTAGCCAGATCGTCAGCGGATTAAGTTTAATGAGCTGTTTGCTGGGCGTAGCATGTCTCTCAAATAAGCTGCTGAAGAAAGGTAATAAGCTGAGTGGTAATAACACCAGCAGCCATGGCAGATGAAAGGCGAGATTCATGACTTACCGGAAACCACTTTGTCAGCGGCAGCGAGTCTGTCGCATAGACGAATACAATCGTTCAGCAGGTTTGGCTTGGGGTCTTCATCAAAGAAAAACACGCATCTGGATTGCTGAAAAAAATCTTCTATCTGTGTCCGGCTCTCATTAAATTGTGGCTGCTGCTGAATAAAAACATCAATTTGTGAGGCAAACACGGTATAAGATGCCCGTGAATTAAACGCATCATGCATGGCTTGTAAGCCTTGTTGAATCTGATCAACGGTGATGTTTTTATGTCGATTTATACGCTTGATTTGACGCCGTGCGGTGTGAAAAGGTGAGGTATCAAACTTAGGCAATAACCCTGCGAGAGCAGCCCAGATAAGCAAGCATAGAATCGACAAACTGGCGTAGATGATAATGGGGGATTGATAGCGAGAAAGTGAGTGTGTTCTAGGTGCGATATCCGCTTTCATGAAACCATCACTACCGTCATTATTGCCCACACCACTCGCGGTAATTTCTTTGATAGGTGACATGATGAAGTGCCAGTCGGGTAAGGTGATTTCTACACGCTGATTTGCACTGTCTGTGAACACTAACTGTTGCTCAGGAATCTGTAAGGTTCGAACATCAAGGGGTGCGTAAAATGTTTGATAGCGGAGGGTAAGATTGTAGATGGTCTTTTTGCCCTGTTGCTCAGAAGTCATGCTCACGCTATTCAGATCCAGCCAGTAAGTCAGTTCACCTTCTACAGGTAATGAGGATGGAGATAAGGAATAGCCTTCATCCACGGCAATCAGATAGCGGTGTTCGATAATATCCCCCACCATCAGGCCATAATTTCGCCCCTGGTCCATTTTGATAAGCTGAGCAGGCAGAACCGGTTCCGCGTAACAGGCAGCAGACAGCAGAAATAAGCTCAAAAGCAGTGAAATGGTGTTAATAAGCTTCATAAAGGTTCCTACTGCATCGAAAAGTATCGACTCATTTGTTTGGCGTCATAGTGATCAATCAACCAAAAAGGCTGTTGATTAAAGCGGCGGAATTGTTGTGTGAGGTAGGCTCTCCGATCTTCATATTGTTGCTGAATTTTTTGTTTCTGATCACGGGTGATAAACACTAGAGAGCTGACACCCGTTTCAAGATCGGTCAGCTCAACAAATCGCCATAACGGGAAGTCGAGATACTCTTTGGATTGCCATAACACTATGGGTACAACTAAATGCGCTGATAAAACGGTCATCAATGACTGTAATTGTGTTTCCGGCCAGTGAAAGTCTGAGACTAAAAATATGAGTGCAGGTTTGCCAGGTAACACGGGGAAAACCTGTTGAGTAGCTTCCGCATGATTGGACTCGGGGCTAAGCCTCGTAAACTCGGTTGTTAGGGCATCGATATCATCGAGCTTTATTAGTTTTTCCGTGAGCAGATAGCAGGAAAAACGGTCATTAGCGGCTTCAACTGAGGCCTTGGTGCTCTCATAGACTTCATGCAGTAATGCCGATTTTTCGTCATAGAGCATTGAGGATGAACCATCGATAAGTAATAACACATCGATTTTGCTACGTTGTCGGTAACTTTTGACATGCAGAGACTCAAAAGGATCGGTCAGGCTGGCATTCAGGTCCAGCCTTGATGTATCGGGTTCATCCAAAAATAATGATTTTTTATAAAAGTCAGCGCCTGTACCTCGCTGCCGACTTTTATGTGAGCCCAGCATTAAGCCACTGACCAGGCCAGTGGTTTTGTAATCAAACGTCTGGTTCATGGTGATTGAATAGTATTCAATGCGGCAGTGATGAGTGATTCAACAATCTCATCACGGTTGTAGTCATAAACGGGGTTTAAAAAGAGTCGATGCTTGGCGACTTGCCGGATAATCATATGAAAATCTTCTGGCACTAATGCATCACGTCCATTGAGCCAGGCATTGACTCTGGCGCCACGGGCAAGATAACTGATCCCGCGTGGTCCCATACCACCACGTAACATATTGCTTGTATCGACATCAGTGATCTGAATGCCATATTCAGCAGGTTCACGTAGCGCACGACACAAGTGATAGCCGTAGTCCTGCACTTTTTCACTGGTGTGGACATGCTCCTGAATGGCGGCAGCAACATCATTCAATTGCTGGAATGGCACAATGGCTTTATCCGCTGAATCCACCAGTTTGTCGGCATCATGGTAACGTGGATTAAACATCAGGTCTTTCAATTGCACTTCAGATTTTGGCTGCTCAACATGCAGCTCCATCATAAAGCGATCACGTGCTGCGGCAGGCAGCTCAAAGGTTTCATCCTTTTCAATACGATTACGATCAGCAAACACCTGTAAATGAGGGAAAAAGTGTGTTTGGTTGAAAGCATGCACGCTACGTTCGGCCATGATTCTCAATAACAGAGAGTGGACCTGTGGACGTGCCCGGTTAATCTCATTGAAAAAGAAGATAGAGAGTTCATCTCCATGTTTCAGAACCGGCCCTGAACTGACACCTGGTTTACCATTTTCAGCAATATAGGTGTAATAGACGAGGTCATGCGGCATCAGATCGATGGTGCCCTCAATACGTTCAAAGTTACCACCCAGACATTCGGCTACAGTTTTCAGCAAGGTGGTTTTACCGACACCTACATCACCTTCAAGCAGGATATGTCCTCTGGAAAGAGTAGCAATGGTCATCAATCTGACAATATGTTCTTGACCCAGGATGGTGTTATTGATACTGGATTCCATCTTAGCAATAAGCGCATGCCAATCTGACATCGCTATCGTTGACGTTTTAGATAGCTGGTTCATAGCGGTTTCACATGGGAGAAAAAGAAAAGACCGGCCTGAGAATTAGGCCGGTCAGCTTCAGTAGTGGATTAATAAACCCATTTACCTGTTTTTTTGAACTGTTCAACACGTTCTGCATTGCGTTTTTCCATTGCTTTTAACGCAGCATCTTGTTTGTTCAGTTCTTTTTCACTGTGTTTTGGATCGTACTTAGAACCTTTGATTTTGTCAGGGAAACCTGGTTTGGCTTCCCAGCAATCACCAGCGGCTTTGCATTTAGTACCATCGTAAGCCATAACTGCACTTGCACCTGACAACATCATCAGAGCTGAACAAGCAACAGCGATTGTTTTTAGTTTCATATTTCTCTCCTTATTTTTGCGACGACATAATGAATTGGCATGCTGCCACTATGGCAACATGCCACCCATTAATTAATGATGAGTTTTATTAAAGTTATCCATAGCTTCTTTGAAGTCTTCTGGCACTTCTGCTGGTTTAAAGTTAGCTTTCTGCTCTTCAGTCAACCAGTCTGCTTTATCTGCTGAACCCCAATAAACACTTCTTACCCAGGCCATGATGTGCAAGATTTCATCTTTAGTGAGGTTGTTGTACTGTGGCCCCATCATGCTACGGGCACCACCATAAATGGTTTCGAAGAGGCCTTTATCGTTAGCGTTTTTAGGATAGGTGTAATAATCATCTCCTAATGCTGGTCCTAACTTGCCTTCAGCATGATGACCATGGCAACCAGAGCAAGCTGTCATAAACAGGCTTTCACCTGCCTTGATGGCTTCATCATCGGTGTTGTAGAGGTTTTCACCGGTATTAAGGAAATGCTCTACAGCTTCTGTTTTTTCACCTTTCTTGCCAAAAGATAAGTCCAGCACATCACCAGTGACTGTATTTCTGAAAACCAATTGAGATTGAGCGACAGGAATCAATGCCACGGAGAGTACCGAGACAGTAAGCAGTGCGATTCCTCGAATCTTCTTTGGCAAAAATGTTTTGATAGTCATGATTTAAAAAATTTCCTGTAGTAACAAAGAGTATTTTTATTTGAGTTATAAAAGTGGGATGCCTTCGTCTTTCAATACGGCTTTGATCTTAGGATCAGCTTTATGCAGTGCTGTATTGATTTCTTTCAACAGTTCCTGATCATCACTGCGTACGGCGATCGCTTGTTCAAACTGTTGTCTGACACCTTCTCCATCATGGGTTGGCGCAATTTCTTCAGAGACCACCATTTTCAGTGGAACGGAGGCTGATTTAACATAGCGCGCTGCTTCTGGTGCCCAGATATGAGCGATATCCGCTTTACCTGAAACGACTTCTGATACCAGTAAGTCAGGTGCGTAACGGACATACTGATTACGACGAGACTTAAAGCCGATTAATGACATGGTGTAATTGAAGTTGCCTTCATATTTGTCAATTTCACGCAGCATGACTTCTGAAGGACTGCCTGGAACAATGGCAAATTTAGACATGTCTTTCAGTGCTGGACTTTGCCAGTTCTTAATATCCAAGCCTTTGTCTGCAGGGTATATAAAGGCATAACCCGATTTATAGTATGGGTCACTGGTCGCGACACGAGGATCACCTTTGTCTACGCCCATGACGACATCACATTGATTTTTAAGCAGCTTCTCAGTAACGAGGAAAATAGCTGCTTTGTCGGACCAGACGAACTCTAGTTCCCGATCCATGGTATCCGCTAGAATTTTTGCCAGTTGATTCTCAAAGCCTTCCTGCTGCTTATTTGAATAAGGCATTTCATCACTGGCTGCACACACTTTGAGCGTGCTGGTATTGGCTTGTGCATTAAAGGCTAAGCCACTGCCTAATAGGAGTGCCAAAAAAGAAGGTAACATCCGACCTGATTTGGCTTGTTTCATGTTTCGTTTCATCGTGTTGGTCTCTTTGATGGAGGCCAGCAACCCTATGGTTGCTGGCCAGGTTTCTAACGAAATAAGTCTTAAGTTATTGACCTGTAAGCGACTGCTTACATGCCGTATTCACCTAAGCTCACGTCGTCATATGGGCTCTTACCATCAAGTGAGAAGACCATGACACCACCACCCATTTGAGTGTTTTTAGCCAGTTCTTTAAAGGCACCTACTGCACCTAAACCAGCTGATGGATCATTCAGGTCAAATACCAGACCTACTGCAGGCCAACCACCGACACCGTAGTTGATAGCAACATACTGTGTACCTTTATGTGTGTAAGTCATTGGATGACCGATAACACCTGAAGGCAGTTTGAATTTCCACAGTAATTTACCTGTATCAGCGTCACGTGCTTTGATGAAGCCATCTAATGTTCCGTAGAACACTAAGCCGCCTTCTGTTGCAGTCGTTCCACCCCAAACAGAGAATTTCTCCATTTTTTCCCAGGCGAACTCACCCGTAATCGCGTTGTAGGCTTTAACTTGGCCTGAACCGATTCCGTTTTGACGATCACCTTTAGGACCAGGGTATGTCCATACGTTGGCACCAACGAAGAACTGACCTGCACGATATGGCAACATGAACGGTTCCCAATCCATACATAGGTGGTTAATACCTAAGTAGAACAATTCACGTTTAGGATCGTAAGAATCGAAACCTTGGTTATGGAAGCCCATTGCTGATGGACATACATCACGTGAACGGTGTCCCATACGTGTTCCATATTCAGGGTCACGAATTGGTAAACCTGTTTCCAGATCGACTTTTTTTACCCAGTTTGCCGTGTCATCCATTTTGTTAGCAGACACTAAGTCACCTGTTTCACGATCCAGTGTGTAGATGATGCCGTTACGGTCAGGGTGAGTCAGCAATTTACGCATTTTGCCGTTTTTGTCTTTTTGCTCAGAAAGCATCATGACGTTAACGCCCGCGTAATCCCATTCATCATGAGGTGTTTTTTGGTAACCGAATTTAGCTAAACCAGTTTCCAGATCACGACCCCAGATAGTCATCGTCCATTTGTTATCACCAGGACGCATCGTTTCGTTCCACGGAGCAGGGTTACCTGAACCATAGTAGAACATGTCTAATTGTGGATCGTAGGCATACCAACCCCAGTTAGTACCACCACCGATTTTCCATGCGTTGTCTTCCCAGGTAGATGTACCCAGACCTTTTTGACCATAGTGAGGGTTATGTTTGTTGAAGTCTTTATCCAGACCCACATCTGCATCAGGACCCGTTGCATACCAACGCCATACCATTTCACCCGTGTGAATATCGTATGCGGTGACATAACCACGAACACCTAATTCAGCACCAGAAGAACCTTGGATAACCAAGTCTTTAGCAACAAATGGTGCAGCTGTTTCTGTTTGACCAACGCTGATATCACCATTTTCTACTTTCCAGTATTCTTCACCTGTTTCAGCATTTAATGCGACAACGTGACCATCCAGTAAGCTTTTCACGATCATGGCTGGCGCTTTGTCATCCCCTGGCCAGTAAGCTAGACCACGGTTAACAACGTCACAACAGGCAACAGCACGTGCAGCTGGATCTTGTTTTGGTTTGTGTTCCCATTTGATCACACCTGGCTCATCCAGATCGATAGCAAAAGTGTTGTTCGGGAAAGGTGTGTGAATGTACATAGTGCCGTTCACAACAAGCGGTGCACCTTCATGACCGTTTAGTACACCTGTTGAGAATGACCATGATGGACGCAGTTTTTTAACGTTGTCTTTGTTAATTTGTTTGGCAGTACTGTAGTGGGTGCCTGAGAAATCTTTCCCTTGCATTACCCAGTTTTCATTGCTTTTAGACAGTTCTACTAACTTATCATTTGCAACTGACATGCCTGACATCAATCCGAGTGCGGATGAGACAGCAAGCGCAGTACCGATTTTTGACCACCGGCTATGATGCATTTCTCTCATATATCCTCCTATTTGTTTTGAGAGTCAGTCAATGCTGACTTTGTGTATCAGCTGTAAAAAACACGGCTGAGCACAAAGGTCATCTTCTTATCTTTGCTGTGACAGGGGATAGAGAGCGACACCTGAAAGGTTCAGGGAAGTTATCCTTAATTCGCTGGTGAGGCTATGTTGTTTAAGTTTTTTGTTTTTATATATCAATAATTTATTTGTTGTTTATGTTTTTCTCTATGGGAGCTATGTCTAAAAACATAATGAACTTTTTCACTAGCCACCATTAACTAGGCGGTGTAGTGATCAGGCCGGTTTTTTGTGCCAGGAAAATAATTTCGGCCAGATTATTAGTGCCTAATTTTCGCATCATATTGGTTTTGTAATTGGATACTGTTTTAGGCGCCAGAGCTAAGTTATCAGCCATTTCATTGATACTTTTTCCTTCTGCCACCATGCGAAATACAGCAAACTCCTGATGTGATAACGAGTGTACTTTCTGATCAGCATGAATCAGTTTTTCCATGGCAATGGCGCGAGCAATCTCTGTACTCAGATAGTGGCCACGACTGGCTATCGTTTTAACGGCTTCAATCAATACGGATGATGGACAGGATTTAGTGATATAACCGCGCGCTCCCATATCCATCGCTCGCATAGCCAGCGTGGAATCATCGTGCATGGTGCAAACAAGAATTTTAGCTTGTGGATCACGGGATGTTATGCGGCGAATACATTCAAGGCCACCGGCACCAGGCATGCTGATATCAATGATACAAACATCCGGTTTATGACTGACATAGAGCCGGTAACCTTCTTCTGAATTACTGGCCTGACCGATGACGTCAAACCCTGAAGAGTTCAATAAATGTTGGTAGCCATCTCGTAAAATGGCGTGATCATCAATCAATAATATAGTCGTTTTAGACATGATGGTTTACTCAAATAATTGGGTCATAAGGAATCGTAATCGTTAAGCAGGTTCCCTGAGGCTGACGAGATGCAATATAAAATTCGCCGTCTAAAGCCTCACAACGTTCACGAATACTGATAAGTCCAAGGCCTTGTTGGGCTTCTATATTGCTGTTGAAGCCCTGACCGTCATCTTCCAGCTTTAATTGAATACAGGCATTGCCAGGTTCACGGAATTGATGCAAATAGATAAAAACCTGATCGGCATTGGCGTGACGGCTAATATTCCTCAGCCCTTCCTGTAGGCCTCGATATATCGACAGTGCAACTGCTTTGGGTATTTCATGATCCTGTATCTCCAGTGAGAGATGTTCGCTGCCCTGAAAGGCATGTTTCCATTCAGAAACCAGCTCACGAACAGCGCCTTTAAGGCCGATACTGTCAAGGCTCGGTGGCTTTAGATGACGTAATTTATTACGGGTAATCGAGCGAAGCACTGTTGTACTGTCCATGACAGATTCGAGGATAGGCTGGAGAGTGGGGTTGTCGGTTTGGTTTAAGGCGACAGTCAGGTTGGCATCCATTGCAGCAAGGTGTTGACCAAAGATATCGTGAAGTTCAGAGGCGAGATGATCGCGTTCAGACTCTCTGACCAAGGCTATTCGTTGGACTAAGGCCTGTTTATCGTTGAGTAGCTGACGTATTTTTTTATTGTTTTGGCTTAATTCTGCCTGCATCGCCAAATTGTGTTTGAGCGACAGTGATAACTCTGAAATACGTCGGGTGCTAAACCAGATAAGGCCCGCACAAAAAACCAGTAATACAAAAATAATCTCATCAAGCTGATAGAACTCGCCCAGAGCAGTCCAATCGATATAACGCTCTGCCAGATCCAAATACGATGCGACAAGATAAGTAATAAGTGACGAGATGGTAATCCAGACGACGTCGCGTTTAATACTGTGTTTACGCTGATTGTGATCAGTGTGATGCTTGAGCTGCTGCAGGCCTTCCATAATGTATTCATACGTCATTAAAAAAGAAAAGTATGAAGCAGAGGCAGCGATTTACCCATAGCCTAAGATGAGATGGGGAGCAAATCACGCAGACATAGATGAAAAGGTCCTGATGAAATACAAGGACATGTCTCTAACGGTATCGGCACAATGCTCAGTACGATGGTCAAGTTTTCTATTCACTTTGAGGAAGAACATGAAACTCTTGCCACTACTGCTTTCAGTACTACTTTTTTTCCCCGGAATAAGCCTGGCGGATTCCACCACACACAAAACCTATGAGGAAATGGCATTCCTCAAACACTTCACCGGAAAAACCCCCGAATTTATCAGAACAGAGTTGGGTGAGCCTGACAGCATCGCTAAGAAAGAAAACGCCAGTGGCACGATTGAGTTCTGGATTTATCGTGATCTTGTGCAGCAAGCACACTCTGACAAAATTTATCGCTATACCCAGTTCGGCATTGTTAATGGCCATGTTGAGACATTGGGACATACCAATCGCGACCCTAAATAACATCCTATTTACGACACTTAAATTAAAGAGGAACACTTAATGAAATTATGGGCAACCGCCTTGATGGCAAGTCAATTATTCGTCACCAGCCTTGCTTTCGCTCATGGACCGACACCACAAAAAATCGATGAAAAAGTGGTGATTGCTGCACCGATTGATAAGGTTTGGGAAAAAGTCTCAGATTTTAATGGCATAGCCGATTGGCATCCCATGGTTGAGTCAGTGACATCGCCCGAAGAAGGCACGCGAGTTCTCAAGTTAAAAGGCAAGGGTGAAATTACTGATAGCCTGGATGAGAAAGACGATGCGAAACATTATCTGAGTTATCGTTTATTAGAAGAGAATATTGAAGCTTTTCCAGTGAGCTTTTATACAGTCAGTATTGAATTAAGCAAGGTGAACGATGGTACGGAAATGAGTTGGAAGGGCCGCTTTTATCGTGCGGATACCGGCAATTTCCCACCTGAACAATACAATGATGAATCAGCAGTCAAAGCCATGGAAGCGTTTGCCAAAACAGGTATGGCCAGCCTGAAAGAATCACTTGAAGGGAAGAAATAAGTGAAGTTGCGTTTAGGTCTCTCATTGAGTTTATTGCTAGTGGCTATGCCACTAGCAGCGCAACATGCCTACATCTGTAGTCAGGCAGCCAGTAAGGTCACGGTTGTTGATATTGAAAAACAGGAAATCATGACTGCGGTTGATGTCGCAACAGGACCGGTAGGTGTCTCTTTAGACAATCAGCGTCATCAATTATTCGTCACCCATCCGGAAATGGGTGTTGTGACCATGATTGATACGCAAACCAATAAGAAACTGGGTGAAATCAGAACGGGTGGGCAACCTTTTGCTGTTGCTGTGGATCCCTCAGGTAAACATCAGGTTTTTGTCTCTGACTGGGAGCGCAATGCCGTTGTTGTGATTAACCCGGAGACAAAATTAGTCGTTGATATTTTATCTGTGGGTAAAAATCCTGCTGGCTTGGCCATCGATAGTGAAGCAAGGCGTATCTATGTCGCTAATCGTAATAGTGACACACTAACCGTGCTGGATGCCGACACACCGCGTCAGTACGCTGAAGTGAAGACCGGTAAAGCACCTTATGCTGTTACCGTGAGTCCTGATGGCAGACGTATCTATGTCACAGCAATTCAGGACAATACGGTGACGGTCATCAATGGTGATGATTACAAGGTGATCAAAACACTTGAAGCCGGTACGGCACCCTATGGTATTGCTGTAACGCCAGATAATCAGTGGTTATATGTGGCGAACCAAGGCACGAATGATGTCTGGGTTTTTGATACAAAACGTTTAGAAAGAGTCGCAAAAATTGATGTGGGCGAAATGCCTGAAAGTGTGTCTTTTACCGAAGATAGTCAATATGCTTACGTGACTAATTGGTTTAGTAATAGCTTGTCAGTGATTGATACTAAATCCCAGAATGTTATCAAGCAGATTGCTATGCCTGATGGCCCAAGAAGTCTGGGCCGTTTTATTGGTAACTAATTATTGCTGTTTTTTGGCATCCAGCAGTAATTCAATGGTTTTAAAGTGGGCTTTCAGTTCAGCAATACCAGCATCATTAATAGGATGCTGGTCTTCCTGATACTGATATTTCAGACTATTGGCATTATGATAAAGCTCTGTATAAGCCAGTTTCATCGACTCTATCCATACTCTATCAAACAAATTCTGTTTCTTGGCTTGCTCCAGCCATAAACTGAAGTGACATTTCTTATGATTCATCAGTGGCCAATGAGTAATAGTGTCAGGACTCGACTCTAGATTGGCAATCACACGGTTTAGCCAATAATTGATCTGCAGCGTCATTAATTCCAGTAAGGTCTGTTCCGCATTAAGCTGACGATTAGCCAGATCGATCCATTTCTTATTTGGTTGGTAATCAGTGAACCATTGATTGCAGTCATCAGCCGACATTGGATAAGCGATCGCATAACCTTGCGCTAAATCGCAGCCCATCGCCAGCAACATCATGCCATGCTCAGTTGTTTCTACACCTTCAGCGATGACCTGATGATGGAAAGCGTCTGTCAGACCAATAACGCCATCAATAATCGTATAGTCATTGGGATCGTCAATCAGATCACGTACAAAACTTTGATCTATCTTGACGGTATCTACAGGAAGATGACGTAAATGTGTCAGTGAGGAATAGCCGGTGCCAAAATCATCCAGTGAAATCTTAAGGCCAAGCGTGTGGCGGCAGGTTTCGATGATAGAAGAGATATTGTTAATATCGGTTAAAACACTACTTCCCAGAACTTCTAATTGAATGAGATAAGAAGGTACATTGGGATACTTGGCTAGAACACGGTCCAGATGGTCAAACAAACCTTGCCATTGCAGATGACGTGACGAAATATTAATGCTCATTTCTATTGTCCAGCCACGTTCAATCCAGTTGTTTAGCTGTTTGATGGCGCGCTCAATGACCCAGTTTCCTATGTTTATTTCCAGATAACTTCCTTGAACAACAGGTAAAAAGTGGGCTGGTGTGATCAAGCCCCGTTCAGGATGTTGCCAGCGGATTAATGCTTCAGCGCCAATGATGTCGCCTGAGCGCATATTCACCTTGGGTTGGTAGAACAGCACAAGGTGATCCGATATCAAAGCATCTTCGATCGACTTAAATTGATTCTGCTGTTGAGACATTTGCTCGTCTTGTTGTGTATCAAACATATGATGACGTTGGCGGCCAGATACTTTTGCCTGATACATTGCCTGGTCGGCATGGCGTAACAAGGTGTCGGCATCGGCATTGTCCAGAGGGTAAAGGGTGATACCAATACTCGCACTGCAACTGATGCTATTACCATCAATATGATAGGGCAGTTCAATAGCATGTCGGATACGATTTATCAGTGTTTCACAGTGCTCTGCTGAACTGACATCATTGAGTAATAAAGCAAATTCATCACCACCGAGTCGGGATGCGGTATCGTCTTGCCTGATACAGGATTGAATACGGGCAGAGACTTCAATCAGTAACTGGTCCCCCGCTTCATGTCCATAGGTATCATTAACAGGTTTGAAGCCATCTAAATCTAAAAAGACCACAGCAAGCAGACTCTTATTGCGATTACTATGGGCGATGGCTTGCTTGAACCTGTCGGCAAATAATGTTCTGTTAGGCAATTGCGTCAGTACATCATAGTGCGCCATCATTTCCAGGGCATGCTGTTGCTCTTTGCTTTGGGTAATGTCGGAGAACATGCCGAGATAATGTATGGTCTCACCATAATCATCGACCAATGTAGAAATAGTGAGTAACTCAGCATAGAGTTGACCATCTTTGCGTTTATTCCATATCTCGCCTTGCCAGTGGCCTTGCTGGCGGAGTTCATTCCACATCTCTTCAAAATATAAGGCGTCATGTTTATCAGAACGTAATATTGAGGGATTCTGATGTAATATTTCTTCCCTGCTGTAGCCCGTTATCTCAGAGAATGCCGGGTTTACATCGACGATGAGGCCGTCCGCGTCGGTGATGAGAATTCCCTCGTGTGCTTGTGTAAAGACACTGCCGGACAGTTTTAATTTTTCTTCTGCACGTTTTCGCTCAGTAATATCGTAAAGAATAATTAATGTATCTGGTATCGTGTCACTGGTCACTTTACGGGCATTGGCAATGACAGAGCGTCGTTGCCCGTCTTTACAGATGAGATCGGTTTCAATAGATTCAAAATTGAAAGAAACGTATTGTTTGTTAAACGCGATATCAGCTTGTGTGATAAATCGTTCACGAGTTTCTACTTTGGGGAAGGTCCTGAGTAACCAATCATCTAATGTTGGAATATCGCTGAGGTCATAGCCGAAAGAGGTAATAAACGCTTGATTAAGGTAAGTAATTTTACCGTGATTATCGATAATGATTTCTGGCACGGGTGAGGTGTTCAAAACATCACTTAAACGTCCCTCACTTTCCTGAAGGGCTCGTCGTGACTGGCGCAGCCGGTAAATCCAATAGCTAAACAATAGAAACAACAGCAGGATGCCAGAACCAAACTGTATCAGTGTTTTTAGTTGTGGTCCGGAGTCGATTTTAATACCCAGCCACTGAGACTCAATTTCTTTCTTTTCTTGCTCAGATAGCTGACTCAGCACTTTATTTATGATGCTTAATAGTTCTGGTTCATTTTTGACTATACCCATGCGGTATGCCGCTCTGGCTTGCGTTTGTCCGGCAAATTGAAGATTAATGAGGTCGCTGTTTTTTATTTGATAATTGGCATAGGCTGCATCTCCTATATAAGCATCTGCCTCGCCTCTAGCTACTTTTTCCAATGCTTGTCGAGGTGTGTCAGTGAACATCAAAGTAATTTCAGGGTACTCATCGCTCAGCAGCGCGTTACTAAAGTTACCTTTTTCTAATGCGACTGTTTTACCAGCCAGATTTTTTAATGAACCAATGTAGCCATTGATATCCGTATTAATGATAACCACAGGATTTTGAATATACGGATCGGTAAACGTTAAGTATTCCTTACGTTCGGTGGTTTCATTCAGACAGGCCAGCATGTCGATTTCATCGTTTTGAGCCATAGTCATCAGTTCATCCCAGCTTCGATTAGAGATGATGTCGAATTTCACGCCCAATCGTTCTTCCAGCAAATTGATATTTTCAGCAGCCAGACCAACATACTCACCATCCTTGTTGATCCACTCATAGGGAGCGAAGTCTTTGTCTACACCGACTTTAATAACGGGATGAGCCTGTAGCCATGCCTGTTCATCTTCAGTGAGAGATAACATGGTGCTGGGTTGATGAATGAAGTGATTAAGGGTTTTTTCTGGCAGAGCAGGGGCGACCCCCAGCTGTGCATAAATATCGGCAATGCGTTTCAGGCGACCAGGCTCAATACTGCCTAACGGTATTAGATCGGCCAATATTAGTTTTTTTGTCTCTCTTGCTTCAAATCTAAGTCGCGACAGGCTTTGTTCAGCACCATATTTCTGCTTGATGATATTAATCATCTCTTCACTATGCTCGAGCGCATAGTGCCAGCCTTTTAACGAGGCTTTCAGCATGCGTTGGGCTCGGCCTGGATATTTTTTCAGTTCGTCATCGCTGGTAAATAAAATATCGCCGTAAAAATCAAAACCATAATTACGCGGATTGATGATGTTTATAGGGATTTTTTTCTGCAAAAACTCATAAGGTTGATCGCTGATGTAACCAGAAATGACATCAACTTCATTATTGATAAGGCTATCAATGCCCATTTTCTGAGGGATGATATTGATATCTTTCAGCTGGATTTCTGCATCATTCAGCAGGGTTCTTAAGATGGCGTCATTACCATTGCTGGCGTCAAACATGACACGCTTTCCAGCCATTTCATAAGGACTGACAATTCCGGATTCTGAGCGTGACATAAAGACTAAAGCATCATGCTGGAATATCGCGGCTAAGGCTTTTATCGGTGAACCATTCGCGTATTCAGCGAGGATCCCGATACCACCGATACCGTAATCCGCTTTTCCGCTGACGACCTCATTGACAACATTAATGTCAGGTTGACGAGGACGTAATTCAACATCCAGGCCTTCCTCTTTATAAAATCCTTTTTCTACGGCAGCAATGTAGCCAGCAAACTGATATTGATATTTCCACTTCAGTTGTAAACTGACTTTTTCCAGGGGTAAGTCTTCATCTGTAGCTTCCAGTTGAGCGTAGCTGGGTAGCGACAGGCTCAATAAAAGGTTAAGAAGACATACACAAAAAAATCGATGGCTTATCATTTCTAGTGATTTACACCCATGAATAATGCTCAATGAATTGTATAGAGGGTAAACATCTCTGTTTATAGCTTTCCCTAGCGTTTACACACAAAGATTTAGATGATGTGTTGGTGCTTAGATTATAACCCAATCAAGTCGAATAAGAATAGCGGCGATATCCTGAAGCTTTGTGTGACACTCGCATCTTCTATTTTTTTATTGGCTCTAAAAACCAATATTTCACAACAAGCGGATTTAGCGAATCACTATTTAGTTGTTATCAAACTGTTTGGCACCGGCAAAATCCAGTTGTTGCCATGCTTGGTACAAGATGATGGCCGTTGCATTAGATAGATTAAGGCTTCGACTGTCAGGCAGCATCGGTATGCGTATTTTTTGCCTATCATTCAGTTGATTGAGGACGTCTTCAGGCAAGCCGCGTGATTCCGGGCCAAATAACAGAATGTCTTCATCTTGATAGCTGGCTTGATGATGATGTTGTCTGGCTTTTGTCGTGCAGGCAAAAATTCGTCTGCTGCCGCTCCATGCTAAGAACTCATCGAAGTTCTTATGCACAAGGACATCAGCGAACTCATGATAATCCAGTCCAGCGCGGCGTAGGCGTTTATCATCAATAGCAAAGCCTAGCGGTTCAATTAAGTGTAGGCCTGCACCAGCATTAGCGCATAAGCGAATTATATTGCCCGTGTTGGGAGGAATCTCGGGCTCATAGAGAGCAACATGAAGCACAGCGGATCAGGTTTCGTCTATATACAGTTTTAAGCTCTGACCTGGCTGTAAAGTTGAGCGATCACTGAGACCATTCCATTCTTTCACATCAGCAACACTGACATTAAATTTACGTGAGATTGCCCAGAGTGAGTCACCATCTTTGATAGTGTAACTGACCGACTTTCTGATATCTGCAGCAGCACTAGTGATGACAAGTTTTTCGCCTGCACGCAGGATGTCTTTGGCCGATTTATTATTCTGTTGAGTCAGCGTTTTTACATCGGTGTTATTTTTTCGGGCAATATCCCACCAAGTGTCACCCGCTTTCACAACATAAGTCGTTTTTTTGACATTCTCAGGTGACACACTCTTCTGTGCTTTATTCAAAGCCAATTTACTGATGTCATGTGAGGCGACCGGAATCAGTAGATTTCTTCCTGCACGGATTTGAGTCGTGCCGAGTTTATTGGCTTGTTTTATAACATCGACTGTGGTGTCGTAGTTTCTGGCAATAATACTTAAAGATTCACCACGTTTAATTTCATGACGTGCCCATTGCACTCGCTGTGAAGTAGGCATTTTTGCTAAGGCGGTTTTAAAAGTAGGAATTTTTTCCAGCGGCAGTACTAATTTATGGTTGCCTTGTGGTGCTGTTGCCCAGCGATTAAATGCCGGGTTTAATTGGTGTAGCTGTTTTTCGCTGATGCCTGCCATCTTGGCGGCCATCGCTAAATCGATCTGTGAACCAACATTAACCTGACCAAAGAACGGTTTGTTATCGATAGGGCTTAATTCTAGTTCGTAACGTTCAGGGTATTTCACCATGTGGCTGACAGCCATTAAGCGAGGTACGTAAGCAGACGTTTCTTTGGGAAGATCGAGCGACCAAAAATCAGTCGGTTTACCCTGTTCCTGATTCTTTTTAATAGCACGTCCGACTGTGCCTTCACCACAATTATAAGCAGCAAAAGCGAGTTGCCAGTCACCAAAGTCGTTATGAAGTTTTTCAAGATAATCAAGTGCCGCTTGTGTTGACTTAACTACGTCACGTCTGCCGTCATACCACCAGTTCTGCTCCAGGCCATAAAGTTCACCAGTGCCTGGAATAAACTGCCATAACCCTGCCGCATGGCTGGGCGAATAAGCCATGGGTTTAAAGCCACTTTCGACAACAGGTAATAAGGCGACTTCCATCGGCATATTACGTTTTTTGACTTCTTCAACAATGTAAAACAGGTAAGGTCTAGCTCTTTCCACCACCCTGGCGACATAATCCTGATGATCAATAAACCAGCGAAGTTGACGTTCTGTATCTGGCTCAAGCGTCTTATAATCAGAGATGACAAAGCCGTTTCGAATGCGTTCCCAAACATCGGTTGGGTCTTGGGGAGGAAGTGTAATTGGTGGGTTTTCTGAGGATAGAGGGTTTTCGTTTTCTTCTAGGGATTCGTTATATGCTTGTTCCCAGGGAGTATGTTTCTGCTTTTGCTTCGTTTTAGAATACGTAACAGACGGCGATGCCGAGGCCCCCACGACTTTTTCGGGGGTGCTGCTACAGGAAGCGACAAGTAACGTAAATACCGATACGAGTGCTATTCTTATCATATTTCGAGTAAACATCCGCGCTATTATAAGCAAGGATTTTCTACCTGTCTCCGAATAATTTATAAAAGTTGCAATTACTGATGGTTGAACAGCTAAATAACTGGTGGGGTGTTTTTCATTTTCCCCAGGAAACACAATGGGTTATGCGATGTGCAGATGTCTGTCTTGGGCTTCGTTCTGCGCCTCATCAATGGTGGGCAGGTTATGAATGGCAACAAAATATAAACCAATTTGAGCCTTCATTAAGAAATGAAAACAGTCCCTTTGAGTCATCACCTAAACATGAGCAACGTTTTGTTTTTGCTCAACTTCCAGAGAAAATGGTGATTCAGCCAGCGTTAGCCGACCGTCCTGTAGTGTGTCGGCCAGTGGTTTCGGTGAGTTTATTGCCGTTTCAGGAAGTCACTTTATTTGTGTGTCTACCTTTATGGTTGAAGATAGCGACTGGTGAATCCGATCAGACATTATTAGATATCCCAACGGTAAAAGTCTGTGACTCCTGGTTCGGTCCTAACACGCGTGAAGGTGTGTTGAGTTATGCCTCGCAAGTGAGTGAGCAATTAGATGTAAAGCCCATTGCCAATAACAAGGCGAGAGCCGCTATTGAGGTACGGATTCAGAATCAGTCTGATCAAATGTTAACGCTGGATAAAATCAGTGTACCGGCACCTAATTTAAGTTTATATGCCGATAAACAAGGACAATTCTGGACGCCACGTATAACGCTGGTCAGGCGTAATCAGGATGATGCGATTTTGAGTTTGGACGATGTGATAAGTGGTGGACTAGCACTCAGCGAGCTTGAGCTGGTGTGTCCTGCGAGAGAAGATATTGGGCGTAGCAAAATTACCAAGGCCATTTCAGCCTTATTTGGTTAATTAGTTGAGTGAAAAGTTATGACGGAATGGTTTAACAGTCTCAATGCAGAATGGTTTATCTCTGCATCGGAAGCACTGATTTATTTTATTGTCGGGCTGATTCTGGCCAAGATGGCTAGTCGAGGTGTTCGTCAATGGAGTAAAAACCGTTTTGATACCCATCAACAGCTTTTGATGGCACGCGTGGCGTCGTATTTGATTTTGTTGGTGTTTGTTGTGATGGGCTTAAATGCGATCGGTTTCAACCTCGGCGTTTTAATTGGTGCCGCCGGGGTGTTATCCGTTGCTATTGGTTTTGCTTCACAAACATCGGCCTCCAATATTATCAGTGGTTTGTTTTTAGTCGCTGAGCGACCTTTTTCTGTCGGTGACTTAATCAAGGTGGGGGAGACCACCGGTGAAGTACTTTCTATCGATTTGTTATCGGTGAAATTACGTACCTTTGATAATTTGTTTGTGCGCATTCCAAACGAAACATTGATTAAGTCAGAAGTCACAACATTGACGCGTTTTCCTATCAGACGAATTGATTTAAGTATTGCTGTTGCGCTGAAAGAAGATATCAAGGCGGTCAGAAAAGTCCTGGAGAAAGTGGCAGAGGCCAATCCACTTTGCCTTGATGAGCCCAAACCAAAATTTGTGTTTCTGGGCTTTGGCGACTCATCGCTGAATATGCAGTTTTCGGTATGGGTGAAGCGTGAGAGTTTTATTGAACTCAAAAACAGTATTCATGAAGAAATCAAAGAAGCGTTTGACGCTGAATCGATAGAAATTCCTTTTCCACATCGTTCCCTATATACCGGTTCTGTAACAGAACCTTTTCCGATTCGTTTGGTAACAGATAATGAACCAAAGCCAAATATGGACAACAAAGAATAGCGGCTGTCGGCCACAGCCTATCTACGATAAGATCAGCAGAAAAACTCAGATTAAAGGGAGACTCAGTGGCAAAGCTCAGCGGACAATTGTCCAAAATGCAGGTCAGCCTGACTAACAATAGACAAGCACATTATGCAATGAAGCTCGATGAGCAAGTATTCGCTTTAAATGAGGTGATCGGTCAGCCGATTTCCTTACACTATCAGGGTGAAATCCATTGTCTGAATTGCGATCGTCTAACGAAAAAAAGTTTCAGTGGTGGCTTTTGTTTTCCCTGTTCGCAGAAGTTAGCACAATGTGATTTGTGTTTTATGAAGCCAGAGCTTTGCCACTATGATCAGGGCACCTGCCGTGAACCGGAGTGGGGTGAAGCGGTATGTATGCAAGACCATATTGTGTATCTGGCAAACAGTTCTGGTTTAAAAGTCGGTATCACCCGTATTAATCAGATTCCAACACGGTGGATTGATCAGGGTGCCACTCAGGCTGTGCCTATTTTTCGGGTAAAAAGCCGTTATCAATCGGGCTTGGTTGAGGTGATGTTTAAACAGCATGTATCTGACCGAACTGACTGGCGGAAAATGTTAAAAGGCGAAGCAGAACCGCTTGATTTGGCTGCGGAAAGAGATCGATTATTAGCCTTGTGTGAGAGTGAAATAAGCTTACTGCAACAACAGTTTGGCGAGTCAGCTATTCAAGTATTAACAGCTGAGCCTGTGCAAACGATTGAATACCCGGTGAATGCCTATCCGAAAAAAGTCAGTTCATTTAATTTTGATAAAACGGCAACTGTTGAAGGACGGTTGGATGGCATTAAAGGCCAGTATCTGATTTTAGATAACGGTGTTATTAATCTCCGCAAATTTAGCGGTTATCACATCGAAGTGGAGGTATAAATGTTTTACCGCATTATGCGAGATCTGATGTTTCGTCTTGATGCCGAGAAGGCCCATCATCTTGGTTTAGTTGGTCTTGATTGGCTGGAAATGACCGGTGCGTCATGGCTGATGACTCGCAAGATGAAAATGACGCCAGTTCGCGTGATGGGTCTGACGTTTCCGAATGCCGTCGGGCTTGCCGCCGGGCTGGATAAAAATGGTGATCACATTGAAGCGATGTCGGCACTCGGGTTTGGCTTTGTTGAGATTGGTACAGTCACACCACGACCACAACCGGGTAATCCTAAACCGCGATTATTTCGTATTCCTGAAGCACAGGGCATTATCAATCGAATGGGTTTTAACAACCTGGGCGTGGATCATCTTATTCAGCAAGTACAAGCAGCGGATACAAAAACCTTAATTGGTATTAATATCGGTAAAAACTTTGATACCCCTGTTGAGAAAGCGGTAGATGACTATTTAATAGGTCTTAATAAGGTTTATCCTCACGCTGACTATGTCACTATTAATATTTCCTCGCCAAATACGCCAGGCCTTCGCACGCTTCAGTTTGGCGAGTCTCTGGACAGCTTGTTATCAGCCTTAAAAAAGGCACAGGCTGATTTAGCAGAACAACATAACAAATATGTACCGATGGCCGTGAAGGTTGCGCCAGATCTGACAACTGATGAAGTGTCGCAACTGGCACAGGCATTCAATAAACATAAAATTGATGCGGTGATTGCCACCAACACGACGATGGATCGTGAGGCGGTAGCAGGCCTGCAGAATGCTGATGAGGCGGGCGGTTTGAGCGGTGCACCTGTTTTTGAAAAATCAACGGAAATTGTCAGACTTTTCCGCGAAGCACTTGATGATGACTTGCCTATCATCGCTGCCGGTGGAATCATGTCTGCTCAACAAGCGTTAGCCAAGTTGGATGCGGGTGCATCCCTTGTACAAATTTATAGTGGCCTGATTTATCAAGGCCCCACGCTTATTCGAGAAGTGATTCAATCCATATCAAAGAGGAACTAACATGGAAACTGCAACCGGAAGTATTGTTGTATTCTGGCTGATCAATATTCTCTATGCTGCGATCATTGTTTTTGTCGGTCGTATAGTGGTCAAGTGGCTGGTAAAAATGTCACGCAAACTGATGGTCAGAGCAAACCTTGATCCTATTCTGATTAATTTCTTTAGCACCATTGCCAACGCCATTTTATTATTATTCGTACTGATTGCTGCTTTAGACCAACTGGGTGTCGATACCACCTCGATGATCGCTGTGCTGGGTGCAGCAGGTTTGGCGATTGGTCTGGCTTTAAAAGACTCACTACAAAACTTTGCTGCCGGCGTGATGCTTATCCTTTTCAGACCCTTCAAAATTGGTGATTTTGTTGAAGCTGGAGGTACCGCAGGTGTCATTGAGACAATCACTATTTTCAATACGATTATGAAGACGGGTGATAACCGTGAAGTTATCGTCCCCAATGGTTTGATTTATGGCGATACCATCACTAACTATTCAGCAAAAGATACCCGACGCATCGATATGGTGTTTGGTATCGGTTATGACGATGATTTGCTCAAAGCGAAAAAATTACTGACTGATATTGTCACCGGTCATGAAAAAGTCATGGCAGATCCTGCTCCTGTTATTCGTGTGTCTGAATTAGCGGATAGCAGTGTGAATTTTGACGTGCGCCCATGGGTGGCTGCCGATGATTACTGGCTAGTCCGTTCGGAATTGATTGAAACCATCAAATTAGCGTTTGATGAAAACGGTATTTCTATTCCGTACCCACAAATGGACATTCACTTTAATAATCTTGATAAAGAAGATGAAAAGGCCGCTTAAAACGCATCTTTCCAAGCTCTTAATGCTGTAAAAACAGCCTGACTATCTGCCAGTGGGCGACCGGAAAAGGATTCGGCCGCCTTTTTTATACTGTCTAACTCACAACGCAGGAAAGGGTTGGTGGCCAGCTCATCTTGCATCAATGAGGGAACGGTAGCTTGCTGCTGCTGGCGAGCTTTTTCTGTTTGTTCAAAGCGTTGTATCAGCAAGGTATTATCTGGCTCAACTGCTTTAGCAAAACGTAAATTGGCTAATGTGTATTCATGAGCACAATAGATTTCTGTTGTGGCAGGCAAGGTTGCCAGATGGCTGAGTGAGGAATGTAATTGCTCTGCGGTTCCACCTAATAAGCGTCCGCAGCCGGCTGCAAATAGCGTATCACCGCAGAACAGTTTTCCTTCAGCCAAATAGCTAATGTGACCGGGAGTATGGCCTGGTGTATTTAAAACAGTAAATTCAGGAAATGCGGGGTCGATAGCAATGGTGTCTCTGCCAGTTTGTGGATGAGTCACCCCATTTATGTTTTCATTGGCAGGACCATAAACGGGAATGGCGACGTCTTTTGTTAACTCAACAATGCCCGCAGTATGATCGGCATGGTGGTGAGTAATCAATATAGCAATAAGGTCCAGATATTTGGCTCTTAAGGTGTTCAGAACGGGCGTCGCATCACCTGGATCAACGGCAATGACTTTATTCGTGCCTTGCGCTTGAATAAGCCAGATATAATTGTCTTCAAATGCGGGAATTCTGTGCACACTCAGCATGATTTCTCCTTTAATGGGCTCACAGTATGAATGAGAACAAACAACGACGACTGAATCAATGGTGGCATAGTCCACTGGGAGAGATGCTCGTCCAACATGAGCAGGATACCCTGACATCTCTCAATCATCCTCTAGTCGGGTATTTTTATGTTCAATTAGGTGGTCATTATTCTTTGTTTCCACCCTCTAATCGAGCGATTAAAACAAGTATTGTAGGCCCAACGGGTGATTTAAATGCCAGCGCTGAGTCGCTGCCTTTCAAGTCTCACAGTATAGATAATTTATTACTTTTGCATGTGTTGGAGTATGCCCATGACCCGCATCAGGTATTGCGGGAAACAGAAAGAGTTCTTGGCGCCGACGGTCGAGTCATTTTATGCAGTTTCAATCCCTGGAGTTTGTGGGGGTTGCGCCGCTTGTTTTCATGGCAGGACAATGCGCCTTGGCATGGTCATTTTTTTACCCAAACCCGTATCAGGGATTGGTTGGCACTATTAAACTTTGAAGTGGTTGAACACCATAAAGTCATGTTCAGACCGCCATTTAGCCGAGCGAGTTGGTTAAATAGGTGCCGTTTTTTAGAGCGCTGGGGAAAACGTTTATGGCCATGTTTTGGCGGCGTGGCGATTGTGGTGGCATGCAAAAGAACGATCCCGCTCAACCCGCTTAAACAACGCTGGCGTCAACCGAATTTATTTCCGTCAGCCGGCTTAGTGAATAAGCCGATAACAAGAGAAGGAACAGATGGACCACGTTGAGTTATTTACTGATGGTGCCTGTAGTGGCAATCCCGGCCCAGGTGGTTGGGGCGTGATATTACGAGCAAAGGGACAAGAAAAAGAACTGTCCGGTGCCGAAAAAAATACCACGAATAATCAAATGGAAATGATGGCCGTAATCGCCGGACTTGAAGCATTAAAGCGCCCATGTCAGGTCACCATTACCACGGATTCACAGTATGTCATTAAAGGCATGACCGAATGGTTAACAGGCTGGAAAGCCAAAAATTGGAAAACAGCAGCAAAAAAACCAGTGAAGAATGTTGAACTCTGGCAGCGCCTTGATAAAGCAGTAGCGCCTCATCAGGTAAAATGGGAATGGGTGAGAGGTCATCAGGGACATGTTGAAAACGAACGCGCGGATCAATTAGCTGTTGCCGCTAGAGAACAAATAGCCGCTAAGAAATAAGAGGACACCATGGCAGAAAATGTTGTTAAACGACAAGTGATTCTGGATACCGAAACCACCGGTATCAGCACCGCTGAAGATCATCGTATTATTGAGATTGGCTGTGTGGAAATGGTTAATCGCCGCCTGACCGGGCAAACATTTCATCAATATATCAATCCTCATCGTGAGATTGATGCTGGTGCGATTGAGGTTCACGGTATCACCAATGAATTTTTAGCGGATAAACCCAGCTTTGAAGATATCGCTGAAGATTTTTTGCAATTCATTGAAGGTGCCGAGTTAATTATTCATAACGCCCCGTTCGACGTTGGCTTTATTGATCACGAGCTCAAAAAATTGAGCGGCGAAAAGCGCCGGGTTAATAAGCTTTGCACAGTATTAGATACTTTAAAAATGGCCAGGGACAAACATCCGGGCCAGAAAAACAATCTCGATGCCTTATGTAAACGTTATGACGTGGATAACTCCAACCGTGAGTTACATGGGGCCTTACTGGATGCTGAGATTTTAGCGGACGTTTATTTAGCAATGACCGGTGGCCAGGTTAGTATGTTGCTGGCCGCTAATGAAGAGGAAACGGTAACCTCAACCCCATCAGGAAGCGAAGCTGAAGAAGTGATTGCGACTGTGAAGTCCAGAAACCTCAAAGTCATCCGAGCCTCGGAAGAAGAACTTGCTGCGCATGAGGCGATGTTAGAAAAAGTGCAGAAAAGTAGTGGTGGGGAATGTGTTTGGTTGAGAGAATCATAGTCTTTAAGACTTTTAGGGTTGTAGGTTGGGTTGAGGAACGAAACCCAACACGCTCGTTGAATTAAAGTATCGAAGCTGCCGCGGGGCATTCATTTAATTGGATTCGTGACATCCATGTCATTCACCCTTTGGGCGCTTCCGGCGTCCAAATTCGTTCCAGACGAATTTGTGCTTGTCCAAAATAAACGAACCAAACAAAAGGGCACCCGATATTGCCTTGTCTCAAAAAATTCACTGCATTTTATGGCGTGGACGAAAACTGATTCGCGACATCCCTGTCGCTTACCCTTCGGGCGTCTCTGACGTCCAAATTTGTTCCGGACAAATTTGTCGCTACGCTCAAACAGGTGTCCACTTAATCCACAAAATGCAGTGAATTTTTAGCGGCAATAGACGGGAAGGTTGGGAGCTTTTCAAATCCTCGTTTGTGCTGACGAGTAGCGGAGGTTTATCTGGATCATGATTGGTCCTGACCGAAGGAAGTTTTAACCAGACGCCAGATAAAGTGAGCAACGCACTGGAGCCGCAGGCCAGCACGCTGGGGTGCCTTAGGGTTGTTAGGGAAATGGGCAAGCACAAACATCGTCGGGAACGATTTTGAATTGCGAAGCAACCTGCTTGCAGATGAGTCACAGGGAAGTGGCGAATATTTCCCTGACTCGCCAGTAAGGCGAAATAGCTTGCAAATAAATCAACGCTCATCGGGATATCTAAACAAAATCTAAATTTCGCCTTGAAATCAAATTTTTTACCCCCAGATTGACGTTCTGTTAGAAGCAAAGCGGAATACATCATCATGAGCAATGAAGAAATTGAAAAGCCAGAAGTAGAAGCGAGTGAGCAAGCTGAAACTGAGGCATCATCAGAAACAGAAAAAACAACAGAGCAGTTGTTGGAAGAAGCACAAAAACAAGCAGAAGAAAACTGGAACCAGGTGTTATTAGCTCGTGCTGATCTGGAAAATGTTCGTCGCCGTCATGCTCGGGACCTGGAAAATGCCCATAAACACGCTTTAGATAAGTTTGTGAATGAGCTTTTACCCATTTGTGACAGCCTTGAACTTGGCTTAAATGCGGCTAAGTCAGAATCAGCGACGCTAGATGCAGTTCGCGATGGTATGAGTATGACCATGAAAATGTTACTCGATAATATTGGCAAGCTTGGTTTGGAACAGGTTGATCCTGTGGGCCAACCGTTTGACCCTGAGTTACACCAGGCTGTGTCTATGCAACCTGCCGATGGCATTGAAGCCAACCATGTCATTAGCGTGATGCAGAAAGGTTATAGCTTCAATGGCCGTTTACTTCGACCGGCAATGGTTGTGGTCTCTCAATAAAAATACATTCGGGGGCTTGAAATTTTAATTTTATCCCCCAATTACTTATCCGAAGGCGGCTTAAATAGCCAGCAAGATACAAGATTGATGGAGTATAAAAATGGGAAAAATTATTGGTATTGACTTAGGAACAACAAATTCCTGTGTCGCAGTGATGGAAGATGGCAAAGCACGCGTTATCGAAAACAGCGAAGGCGATCGCACTACGCCATCAATCATTGCTTTTACAAAAGATGACGAAGTCTTAGTTGGTCAGTCTGCAAAACGTCAGGCGGTCACTAATCCAAACAATACACTGTACGGTATCAAACGTTTGATTGGCCGTAAGTTTAAAGAAGATGTCGTTCAGCGTGACATCGATATGGTGCCCTACAAAATCGTTGAAGCAGACAATGGCGATGCCTGGGTGTCTGTTAACGATAAAAAAATGGCACCACCTGAAATTTCAGCACGTGTTCTGATGAAAATGAAGAAAACCGCTGAAGAATTCCTGGGTGAACCTGTCACAGAAGCGGTGGTCACTGTGCCTGCTTACTTCAACGACTCACAACGTCAGGCAACCAAAGACGCGGGTAAAATTGCCGGTCTGGAAGTTAAACGTATTATCAACGAACCAACCGCTGCTGCACTGGCATACGGCATGGACAAAAAACGCGGCGATTCTACCGTTGTTGTTTATGACCTAGGTGGTGGTACATTCGACGTATCAATCATTGAGATTGCGGATATTGAAGGCGAACACCAATTTGAAGTATTAGCCACTAATGGTGATACCTTCTTAGGTGGTGAAGATTTCGACCAACGCATCATTGATTATTTAGTGGCTGAGTTCAAAAAAGATCAAGGTGTTGACCTGGCAAAAGATCCATTGGCTCTGCAACGTCTGAAAGATGCGGCTGAAAAAGCGAAGATCGAACTGTCTTCAAGCCAGCAAACAGATATTAACCTGCCTTACATCACCGCGGATGCATCAGGTCCTAAACACATGGAAATGCGTCTAACACGTGCTAAGTTGGAATCATTGGTTGAAGACCTGATTTCACGCAGCATGGAGCCATGTAAAATGGCACTGAAAGATGCTGGCCTATCTACATCTGAAATCAACGATGTGATTTTAGTCGGTGGTCAAACCCGCATGCCTAAAGTGCAGGAAGCGGTTAAAGAAATGTTTGGTAAAGAGCCTCGTCGTGATGTGAACCCTGACGAAGCGGTTGCAGTGGGTGCTGCTATCCAGGCAGCGGTGCTTTCAGGTGATGTTAAAGACGTATTGTTACTTGACGTCACGCCACTGAGCCTGGGTATTGAAACCATGGGTGGTGTGATGACTAAACTGGTTGAGAAAAACACCACGATTCCGACAAAAGCGAATCAAGTGTTCTCAACAGCAGAGGACAATCAACCCGCGGTAACCATTCATGTGCTTCAAGGTGAGCGTGAAATGGCATCAGCGAATAAATCACTGGGTCGTTTTGACTTGGCAGATATTCCTCCTGCTCCACGTGGTACACCGCAAATCGAAGTGACATTTGATATTGATGCTAACGGTATTCTTAACGTATCAGCAGCAGATAAAGCGACAGGCAAAAAACAATCTATCGTGATTAAAGCGTCTAGTGGCTTATCTGATGAAGAAGTTGAGAAAATGGTGAAAGATGCAGAAGCGCATGCGGATGAAGATCGTAAATTCCATGAGCTAGTGACTGCACGTAACCAAGCTGATGCATTAATTCACGGCACAGAAAAATCACTTAAAGATTTAGGTGATAAAGTTGAAGCTGATGAAAAAGCAAAAATTGAATCAGCGATCGCCGCTTTACAAGAAGCGATTAAAGGCGAAGACAAAGACGACATTGAAGCAAAAACAACCGCTTTAAGTGAAGTCGCTGGCAAGTTAGCAGAACGTGCTTATGCAGAAAATGCAGAAGCCGGTGCTGATGCAGGTCAAGCCGACAGTGCAAAAGCAGGTGATGACGTCGTTGACGCTGAGTTTGAAGAAGTTGACGACGACAACAAAAAATAATCTTTAACGAGATTATGTTGAGCATGGCAAACAGGCGTCAGGAATTTCCGGCGCCTGTTTTGTCGTTTTAGGTAGTTGGGAAAAAGAATAATGGCCAAAAGAGACTATTACGAAGTTTTAGAATTATCACGCACGGCGACTGAAGCTGAAATCAAAAAAGCCTATCGTCGCATGGCGATGAAATATCATCCGGACAGAAATCCCGATGATGCTGAAGCTGAGTCCAAGTTTAAGGAAGCCAAAGAAGCCTACGAAATTTTATCTGATAGTCAAAAACGTGCTGCCTATGATCAGTTTGGTCATGAGGGTGTGGATCAATCCATGGGTGGAGGATTCAGAAGTAGTGGCGGCTTCAGCGATATTTTTGGTGATGTATTTAATGATATTTTCGGCGGTGGTGGCGGTGGCCGACAGCAGGCTTATCGCGGTGCTGATTTAAGATACCGTCTTGATTTGTCATTGGAAGATGCCGTTGCCGGAACCACGGCGAAGATACGTATTCCGGTCAATGTTGAATGTAACACCTGTGATGGCAGTGGTGCCAAGAAAGGCACACAGCCTGTTACCTGTACCACCTGTGGTGGTCATGGTCAGGTACGTATTCAGCAAGGATTCTTCACCATGCAACAGCCGTGTCCTCATTGTCGGGGCACAGGTAAAATGATTAAAGAGCCTTGCCCAGACTGTCATGGTGAGGGGCTGGTTCAGGAAGAAAAAACACTGCAAGTGAAAGTCCCTGCTGGTGTCGATACAGGCGACCGTATCCGTCTGGCGGGTGAAGGTGAAGCGGGTACTCACGGTGCCCCTGCTGGTGATTTGTATGTGGAAGTGTCAGTCAGCCGACATGATGTCTTCACTCGTGATGGTACAAATTTATTTTGCGATGTGCCATTGAGTTTTGTCACTGCGGCATTGGGCGGTGAAGTGGAAGTACCGACCTTGGAAGGCAAAGCCAATCTGAAGATTCCAGAAGGCACGCAAACTGGCCAGCAATTCCGCCTGAAAGGTAAAGGTGTGCAGTCAGTTCGTGGTGGTGCAACCGGCGATCTTTTATGTCGGGTTATTATCGAAACCCCCGTGAAGTTATCAAAAAAACAGAAAGAATTACTGCAAGAGTTTGAGGGCGATCTGAAAGGGGGCGGTGAAAAGCACAACCCGAAACATAGCTCCTGGCTGGATGCGGTAAAACGTTTTTTTGAATAATATGATGTGCAGACATCATCAGGCGAAATGAAAAAGGAATAATTATGGCCACTAAGATTGCGATTAATGGCGCTGCTGGCAGAATGGGGCGTTGCCTGATTCAGGCAGTTGAACAGACTGAAGGTTTAGAACTCAGTGCGGCGATAGATCGCGCCGATTCCTCGCTAATAGGCGCTGATGCAGGTGAAGTTGCAGGCGTAGGTAAACTTGGTATTGCGATTAGCTCGGATATCGAACAAGCCACGAAAGACTCCGACATCATAATTGATTTTACTTTGCCTGAAGTCACAATGGCTTTATTACCTGCTTGTGTTGCTCACCAATGTCGACCGGTTATCGGTACAACCGGTTTTGATGCAGACCAAAAACAAGCGATCGAAGATGCGGCAAAGCAAATAGCGACGATTTTGGCACCCAATATGAGTGTTGGGGTGAACCTGTCATTAAAATTATTGGATATTGCCGCACGTGTCTTAGGTGACGATGTCGACATTGAAATTGTTGAAGCACACCACCGCCATAAAGTTGATGCGCCATCGGGCACCGCATTGCGTATGGGTGAAGTGGTTGCCGATGCTTTAGGTCGTGATCTTAAACAGTGTGCTGTTTATGGTCGTGAAGGACGTACCGGAGAACGTGATAGAAATACGATTGGGTTTGCCACGATTCGCGCAGGCGATATTGTGGGTGACCATACAGTTATGTTTGCCGCCGAAGGTGAACGTGTAGAGATTACTCATAAAGCCTCTAGTCGTATGACATTTGCTTTTGGTGCCATGCGTGCATCTAGCTGGCTAATGCAGAAGCAAAATGGGTTGTTTGATATGCAGGATGTCTTAGGTTTATCTTAAATTCTGACTGACAATTTTCTGTTAGAGCTCTGCTTCTGATCTCTAAATTTCTTTACCAATACCCTGCTTCATGCAGGGTATTGTACTTTTCTCTTAACTTACTTATATAATCGAACCAACGCATTAACAGGTTGGATTGATGGCACCACATGCTCAGATTCTCATAGTTGACGATGTCCCTGACAATATTCAGGTCGCTATGAATTTGCTGAGAGAAGACAGTTATGAGTTTTCTTTTGCCAATAGTGGCGAAAAAGCATTATCAATTCTCAATAGTGATGATGCTGATTTTGACCTTATTCTGCTCGATATAATGATGCCTGGTATCGATGGTTATGAAACCTGTAAACGCATAAAGGCTAGCTCACAATATCAGGATATTCCTATCATATTCCTCACGGCCAAAGCCGATGTTGACTCGATTGCCAAGGCATTTCAGGCTGGCGGGGTCGATTATGTGACCAAACCGTTTCATGCTGCTGAGCTGTTAGCACGTGTCAGAACCCATATCCAGCTATACCAAACCAAAAAGTGGCTCGAACAACAAAATATTGACCTTGAGACAAAATCCCGTTTCGCCCAGGCTCGATTATTATCTGAATTAGAAAACAGCCAAAAAGAATTAATCTGGTTTTTAACTGAGCTGATGGAATCGACATCAGATGAAACAGGCAAACACATACGTCGTGTGGCAGAAATCTCAGCATTATTGGCAAAACTTCATCCGACATTAACCGATATGGATGCAGATACCCTTTATCATGCTTCACCGATGCACGATATCGGTAAGATGACAGTGCCTCATGAGATTCTTCATAAGCCAGGGAAATATACGCCGGAAGAGTTTGAGATCATGAAATCGCATACCACTAATGCCTATAAATTATTGTCTGGTTCCAAACGTAAATTAATTAAATCAGCGGCGATTATTGCTCATCAACATCATGAAAAATGGGATGGCAGTGGCTATCCGAGAGCGCTAAAGGGCGATGATATCCACATATATGGTCGTATCGTGGCATTAGCGGATGTGTTTGATGCCTTAACCCATCAACGTTGTTATAAACCTGCCTGGTCTGTGAATGAGGCTATTGAGTTCATTAAAGAACAGCGAGGTCTTCACTTTGATCCTGAATTAGTGGACTTGATGATACAGAATCTTGATAAGTTTGCTGAAATAGTGAAATAGAAGCATATAAGATGAATGATGATTTAATAACAAAAAGAATGATGTTTATCACTTTGTTCTTTCTGTTATTAAATGTGGTCGTTACTTTGTTTAGCTCGACTGTTATGGCGGATAACGAAACGGTTAAAACACAGTATCAGACACCAGTATTACTAACGCAGGAAGAAATTGACTGGATAGAAACACATCCAGTAGTGATTGTCGGTGGAGGCGCTGAGTGGCCACCCTACGATTTTATTGATTCGAAAGGCCAGTATCAGGGTATAGCTAGAGACTACCTTAATATTATTTCATCGTTAACCGGTTTGAAATTCAAATATGAGGAGACGGGTACTTGGCGCGATCACCTTAAACAGTTTGTGGCGGGAGAAATTGATTTACTACCTGCCGTATTTATGACACAGGAAAAGTCTTCATATATGGCTTTTTCCAGTCCCCATCACGAAGCAGTAGAGTATTTTTTTATTCGCAGTGATATCAAGCTGGATGACAAAAACTCTCTGGATAATTTACGGGTCGCTTTACCGAGAGATGACTCTCGCATCAGTACGATTAAACGTTATTTCCCTAAACTCAATATTGTTGAAACCAACACAGCAGATGAGGCTATTGAGCTGGTTTTAAATGGCAAAGCCGACTTATTGTATGACTACTATGCTGTATTAAGTTACAAGCTGGATAGGCAAGGGATCCTGAATATCGAACCCTTACAGTCAACACGCTATTTAGGGAGTGAGAATCTCTATATGGCTACGCAGAAATCTGAGCCAGTGTTGTTATCCATTATTGATAAAGGTTTGCTGGCTATCTCTGCTGTGCAAAAACGTAGTATTGATGACAAGTGGTTCAAACGAAATATTATCGCAGAAGGCGTTTCCAAAAATATTATCCTGTCACCGAGTGAACAAGCCTGGTTAAACGAACATAAAACAATTCGCTTTACGGGTGATCCAAATTGGTTGCCCTACGAAGCATTTGATAAAGATGGCAACTATATTGGTATTGTTGCTGAATATTTGCATTTGATAGAAAAGAAGCTGGGTATCACGATTGAGTATGTTCCAACGTCCAGTTGGACTGAATCTATTGATCTGATTAAGTCTGGTAAAGTCGATATGATTTCAGAAACCAGTGATTCCACTTTGGGTCAGTTTCTTACTTTCACCAGGCCGTATTTAAATAGTCCGATTGTTGTCGTGATGCGTGATGACAATGTCTATGTCGAAAGTCTTTCTTCCATAAAAAAGAAAAAAATTGCGGTCATTCATGAATATGGTTATGTGAATAATATTCGCAACCAGTATCCCGAAATTAACTTCATCGAAGTCATGAGCAGTCAGGATGGCCTAACAGCTGTGTCTACGGGAAAAGTAGATGCATTGGTCGCAACATTGGCACAAGCCAGCTATCACATTGCAGAAATGGGGATTAATAATATCAGGATAGTGGGTGAAACCGGGTTTAAAACCTCTCTTGCATTCGGCTTTAGTGAGGCATATCAGCCTATGGTGAGTCTTTTTAATCGCACATTTAATGCGATTTCGCTTACAGAGAAACAACGTATTCTGGATGAATGGGGAAAAGATAAATACGCAACGATCGTTGATTACAGTCTTGTTTTGAAGGTTATTGCAGTATTTCTGGTAGTAGTAGCATGGATTTTATATTGGAATAGAAAGCTCGCTGCTCAGATTCGTTTGCGGGAAGCGGCCGAAGCACAGACAAAAACATTGATAGATCATCTTCCCTTGCAAATTTCGGTGACACGCTATGATGGCCAGATTATTACTGGTAACCCGCAAGCCTTATTAGATTACAACCTACAAATAGATGAATTGGAGCGATTTAATATTCTCGATTTTTACTCCAATCCAAGTCAGCGTGAGGATGTTCTGGAAGATATAAGAACAAAAGGGTTTGTCGATCAGAAAATCGTCCAGTTTAAAAAACTGGATGGTGAAGAACGCTCAATGATGGTGTCTATCATGCCCATCAAATATCAGAATCAAGATGCCTTGTTGGGTATTGCGGTGGATCTGACGGACAGGCTGGAGATGGAAGCACAGTTGCTGGAGGCGAAAGAAAAAGCCGAGGTCGCTAATCGCACTAAATCTGAGTTTCTGGCCAATATGAGTCATGAAATTCGTACACCTATGAATGCCATTATTGGGTTTACCGAACTGCTTTATGAGCAGGTCAAAGACAACAAGATAAAATCCTATGTAAAAACCATTCATTCCGCCGGCAATGATTTAATGTTATTAATAAATGACATTCTCGATTTATCCAAAATTGAGGCGGGAAAATTAGAGATTAATTACGCAGCGACAAACCCGCACGTCTTATTTGAAGAGTTATCCCATATTTTCAGTGTGCCTTTGAGAAATAAAGGCGTAGAGCTGGTATTAGAAGTAGATGCTGAAATTCCACAAAGTCTGATGTTAGACGTGGTTCGACTGCGCCAGGTATTGCTCAACTTATTAGGAAACGCCGTTAAATTTACTGCGTCAGGGCGAATAACCATGCGGGCACGTGTCGATAATAAAAATAATATCGGCAGTAAATTAGGGCTGCGTATTGATGTGGAAGATACCGGTCTTGGTATTCCAGAAGATCAATTAGACCGAATTTTTGAAGACTTTAATCAAACAGTAGGTCAGGATACCGCCAAGTTTGGTGGTACTGGGTTGGGATTATCGATTTGCAGTCGTCTCATTAAACTGATGGGTGGGACGCTTACCGTCAAGAGTCAATTGGCCAAAGGGTCGATATTTACTGTGCACTTGGATAATGTCGTTGTGGCAGCGATTGCTGCTGAAACAACATTGAATAATTACAGCGAACCGACATTGCCGGTTTTTGCTCCGGCAACCATTCTTGTGGTTGATGATATTGAAGATAACCGGCGCTTGGTGGCTGAGAGTTTCTCTACTTCTGCACTGAAAATTATTGAGGCCGAAAATGGTAAAGAAGGGGTTGAAGCGATGAAACATCATCCTATTGATTTAGTGTTGATTGATTTACGTATGCCCGTGATGGATGGTTATCAGGCGGCAGAAAAAATTAAGGCAGAATTTGATATCCCGGTCATTGCGCTCACAGCCTCTGTGATGAAGGATGATTTTGATCGTCTCAAATCAGAGCATTTTGATGCGCATATCCGTAAGCCAGTCAAAAAGGCCGAACTCTACCATAAGCTGGCCGAATTCTTAGTGCATGAACAGCCTAGTGATTCAGACATGGCTCACGCTAATGATCAGATGCCCGTCTTATCGAAACATGAAATTAGTGTATTACCGACTATTCTCGGCTTTATGGAGAGCAAAATGCCGATTTGGAAGATGGTCAAAGAAAGCAATAATATGAGTGAAATTAAACGTTTTGCTTCGGATCTGAACCAAGTTGCAGATAAAGAGAAATTCACACCTTTAGCCAATTATGCCCAGCAACTTCTGGATAAAGTAGAAGTATTCGATATTCAGGGCATGACGGACTTATTGTCCGATTATCCCTTCCTATATAAGCGCTTAAGTCAGTCTGATTAGTATTTCTGGGCTCTCAGTTTAGCTACTTCTGCTCCGGAGACGTCGCCAGCCCGTAATCTGATTTCGGTGATCAACTGCCAGAAACGTTTCAGAAGAACTTGATTACCTGAGGATAACGACACGCCCTTTAAGGCGACTTGTTCTGCTAAGTCATAATCTTCCAGACTCATATGCGTCTGAGCTAAAGAGTAATAGACTTTAGGATCCCTTGGGGCAATACGTTGTGCTCGTTGTAAGTTATTCTGCGCACTTCTTAAGTCACCACTGACTCTTGCTTGCTCAGCCCTGTCCAGTAAAGCAATAACAGCAGGGTTTTGTTTTTGTGGCAACTGAGCTTGCGGTGGTGGCGCTTGGTGTGAAGGGATAGGTTGTCCAGGAATGGCTTCTTCCACAGGCGGATAGGCATGAGTTTCAGGCGTTGGCTGTTGAGGAGGCAGGTTACTACGATCATCAACTGGTGGTTGTGAGGGTTGATAAGGCGATGTTGTACAGGCAGCAAGCACACTTAGCATAAGCCCCGTTACAAAAAAACGTGATACATAATTTGTCATTGTTATACCTTATTAGAACCAGTCTTTGATCCAGTTCAATGAACGTGTCACTGGGTTAGATGATTCATCTGGTTTTGTCATACATTCGGATGCTTCAGTCGGTTCTGATCCAGAAATAAAGGGTAGCAGCCTTGCACCTTCGCAGTTTTCAGCAGACAGTAAAGCGGTTTCAGCGTTTATCCATAGCCATTTTATATCGTCTGGTAACGGTGCCTCAAATGATTCAAGCGGCTGAGTTTTCATAAAGCTCTTCCAGACTCTGAGTGCACCACCGGAACCGGTAAACGGCAAGGGTGAATTATCATCCAGGCCTAGCCAGACGACGGCTAAACGATTGTTACTAAATCCTGCAAACCAACTGTCGCGCTGGTCATCGGTGGTTCCTGTCTTTCCGGCAGTATTGATACTGCTCGGTAATACGGAATAAATGCTGGCAGCAGTACCGCTGTGAGTGACTTCCTGCATGGCGGTTTGAATTAGATAAACATCATCAGCATCAATAGTTTGACGTAGCTGGAATGGATAGCTGGATAATGCTTCGCCCTGACTATCTGTCACCGTGCGAATCGCTCGTACAGGTGTCTGGAAACCATTGGCAGCAATCGTTTGATACATGGTCGCCACTTCGAGGGGGGATAGTCCTTGTGCGCCAAGTAAAAGAGAGGGGTAAGCATCTAACTGACGTTTAATACCCAGCCGATTTAATGTGTTAATCACTTCTTTTAAGCCAACCTCCATACCAAGGCGAACAGTTGCAATATTATAAGAATGGGCTAAGGCATCAATCAGCATGACCTGTTGGTGTGATTGTTTGCTAAAGTTTTGTGGTTTCCATGTTTGCCCATTAGGCAGTTTCATCGTCAAGCTTGAGTCATCAACAATACTGGCCAGCGTTTTGCCATGCTCTAATGCGGTTAAATACACTGCGGGTTTTACTAGGGAGCCGATTGGGCGAAGCGAGTCTAATGCGCGGTTAAATCCTTTGTAACGGGTGTTTTTATCACCAATAACCGCAAGTACTTCACCCGTTTGTGGATCCGTGACTACCATACTGCCCTGCAATGGTTTCAGTTTGGCGCCATAGCTTTGTTGCAAAGTGCTGATGGTTTGTTTGAGTGACGTTTCAGCATGGCTTTGAGTGATGGGATCCAGGCTGGTGTAAACACGTAAACCTTCGGAATTCAGATCTTCATCACGGTAGTCACGACGAAGTTGTCGTTTTACTAAATCCAGAAACGCCGGGTAGGCTTCTTTTAATAAGGTACCTTTTTTGACGACATCAAGATCCGCATTGATAGCTTGCTGATATTGTTGCTGGGTGATTTTCCCCTGCTCAAACAACACTTGTAATACCAGGTTACGTCTTTTTTTCGCTCGTTCAGGGTGACGTCTTGGATCATAATAAGAGGGCCCCTTAACTAGTCCAGCCAGTAGTGCTAACTGATGCAATTTCAGTTCTTGTAGGGGTTGAGCAAAAAAGTAATGTGCTCCTAAACCAAAACCATGAATGGCTCGGGAGCCATCCTGTCCCAGATAGACCTCATTTAAATAAGCTTCGAGAATTTCATCTTTGTCATAATGAAGTTCTAATAACAAAGCCATGGGAATTTCGAGGAGTTTTCTGACAAGGCTGCGATCCGAGGTCAGATAAAAGTTTTTGATCAATTGCTGAGTTAACGTACTGCCACCTTGCACAAAACCACCGGCTTTAATATTAGCAACCATCGCACGAGCAATGCCTTTAGGCGATATACCATGGTGCTGATAAAAATCTCTGTCTTCTATCGCGATCAAGGCTTCGGTCAGCATCGGCGGCGCATCTTTAAGCTGGATAAGATCCCGATCTTCGTTATTTAAGGGATAGATACCACCGATGAGTACGGGTTCAAGCCGAACCAACGGCACATCCTGCCCCTGGTAATCTCTCAATTGTGTTAGGCCTTGGCCATCAAAATCGAGAATCAGTTTTCTTGCAGGCTCCATACCGTCACTGAAGCGGAACCCCCGAGTTGCAATAATGGCTTTTGATGTCGAAAACGCGGCTTGCCCCGGTTGGGCGGCTTTGTTGGTAAACTGATAACCCAAGCCTCTCAGCTCGATTTTTAAGTCAGCAATCGATATTGGCGCACCCGCATACAGTTCCAGTGGACGTGCATACACCTTGGCAGGAACCGCCCAACGTTTGCCTTCAAACTGGCTACGGATTTGAGCATCAAGAAACAGCGTTAAAAAACCGAGCAGAACGAGGATCGTAAAAGCGATCTTGAGTAAGCTTGAGCGACTGATGAAACCAGTTTGTTTTTTTCTTCGGGAGCTTGTTTTTTTTGAGCGTGTACGTTTTTTAGCGGGCGTTTTCTTTTGAGCCATGAGATTCTCAGCTTAGGATACGAGCCTGTTCAGGCGGTAATTCAATAACAACATTAAAACATGATGTTGGCATTAAGTGATAACAGTCCACCTTAATATGCGGCGTTCAGCGGAAACGAATCGTTAAAACGCGCAGCAGTGAAAATTGTCAGAGGTCTGATCCTGTTTGTAGATAAATCAGGGCAATGGAAACCGATACGCTTGTGCTCTAAGTCATTACTTTTTTTACAGTTCGTCAAAACAGGCACGCCTAAAAAGCGCTAACAGCTTGATTTCGCATTATGCAATTTGTCTGGTAATATGCAGAACTCCAAAAGAGTTTCATGCGTAGTTTTTCACCTGAAACGACAAAAGTACAACTGTAGCGAGCGTTTATGGCTTTAGAGACACCAGTCTGTGAATTTGGTTTGCCTGCTGTGGATTTTTCTCTGCCAGGAACAGACGGTAAAATTTGGACATTAGATCAGTGTCGTGGTGAAAATGGACTATTAGTGATGTTCATTTGTAACCATTGTCCGTACGTACAAGCGATCATGGATCGACTTGTCCGTGATACGAATGCGCTGAAAGAGTTGGGCGTTAACTCTGTCGCCATTATGTCTAATGATGTGAATGACTATCCAGAAGATGCTTTCGATAATATGAAACGCGTTGCTGAACAGCAGCAGTTTTCATTTCCTTATTTGTATGACGAAACACAACAGGTTGCCCAGGCTTATGGTGCAGTCTGCACGCCCGATTTTTTTGGTTATAACGGTGATTTGCAACTACAATATCGCGGTCGTTTAGATGCCAGTAAAAAACAAGCAGCGGCATCTGATGTCAGACGAGATTTGTTTGAAGCAATGAAACAAGTGGCAGAAACAGGCCACGGCCCAGAAAATCAAATACCTAGTATGGGTTGCTCGATCAAATGGCGGGCAGCTTAATTTTTTTTAATAGGAGAATGTAGATAATGGCTACACGTAGACATTTAGCTAATGCTATCCGTGCGCTGAGCATGGACGCAGTACAAAAGGCGAACTCGGGTCACCCCGGCGCGCCTATGGGTATGGCAGATATTGCCGAAGTGTTATGGAATGACCATTTAAAACACAACCCAAATAACCCAAATTGGGCTGATCGTGACCGTTTCATCCTATCTAATGGTCACGGTTCTATGTTGATTTATTCATTGTTGCACTTGTCAGGTTATGACTTGCCAATGGATTCAATCAAAACATTCCGTCAATTACATTCACAATGTGCGGGTCACCCTGAATACGGTTATGCACCAGGTGTTGAAACAACAACAGGTCCATTAGGTCAAGGTATCACCAACGGTGTTGGTTTTGCGATGGCTGAAAAACTGATGGCTGACCAATTTAACAAACCAGGTCATGACATCGTTAACCACCACACCTATGTATTCATGGGCGACGGTTGTTTGATGGAAGGCGTTTCTCATGAAGCCTGCTCTCTGGCAGGTACCTGGGGATTGGGTAAACTGATTGCCTTCTGGGATGACAATAATATTTCAATCGACGGTCACATCGATGGCTGGTACACCGATGACACCGTGAAACGTTTCGAAGCCTATGGCTGGCACGTGCAATCTGTTGATGGACATGATGCTGACGCTATCAACGCGGCGATTGAGGCTGCCAAGAAAGTGACTGACAAACCGTCACTGATCTGCTGTAAAACCATCATCGGTTTCGGTTCACCAAACAAATCAGCTAGCCATGATTGCCACGGTGCTGCATTAGGTGAAGAAGAAGTTGCATTAACTCGTAAAGAGTTAGGTTGGGACTACGAACCTTTTGTTATTCCTGAAGACGTTTATGCAGGTTGGGATGCAAAAGCAAAAGGTGACGCTGCTGAAGCTGAATGGAACAAAAAGTTCGACGCTTATGCTGCTGAATACCCAGAATTAGCTGCTGAATTTAAACGCCGCATGGCAGGTGAATTACCCGCTGACTGGAAACAATTCACAGATAAAATGATCGCTGATTTCAACGATAAAGCAGAAAGCGTTGCTTCACGTAAAGCATCACAAAACGTTATCACTGCTTTAGCGCCTGAATTACCAGAATTTATCGGTGGTTCTGCTGACTTAACAGGTTCTAACCTGACAAGCTGCTCAAGCTTCAAACATGTTTCTGGTAAAGAGCCAGGTAACTACATTTCATACGGTGTTCGTGAGTTTGGTATGTATGCCATCATGAATGGTATGGCTCTGCACGGTGGTTTACTGCCTTACGGTGGTACGTTCCACATGTTCTCTGACTATGCTAAGTCTGCTTTACGTATGGCGGCATTGATGAAGCAACGCATTATCGCTATCTTGACTCATGACTCTATCGGTCAGGGTGAAGACGGTCCTACTCACCAACCAATCGAAAACACAGCAGGTCTGCGTTACATTCCTAACATGGATGTATGGCGTCCTTCTGATGAAACTGAAGTTGCTGTGGCTTGGGTTGCTGCCGTTGAACGTAAAGATGGTCCTTCAAGCTTAGTATTAAGCCGTCAAGGTATCCCAGGCCGTAAACATGACACTGCTGACTTCGAAGCTATCCGTAAAGGTGCTTATGTATTGTCTGAAGCAGAAGGTGGCGCAGCTGATGTCATCATCATCGCGACAGGTTCTGAAGTTGACTTAGCGGTTAAAGCACAAGAAGAACTGAAAGCTGACGGTGTGAAAGCACGCGTTGTTTCTATGCCTTCAACCAATGTGTTTGATCGTCAAGACCAAGCTTACAAAGACAGCGTGTTAACACCTGGTGTTAAACGTGTATCTGTTGAAGCGGGTGTCACTGACTTCTGGCGCAAATATGTTGGCCTGGAAGGCGGCGTTGTTGGTATCGATACATTTGGTGAATCTGCGCCAGGTGGTGTATTGATGAAACACTTCGGCTTCACAGTTGAAAATGTCGTTAAGACAGTTAAATCAGTGCTGTAATGATTGCTGATTTAAATTAAGTAGTAATTGAGTCGAACCAGTGGGCAGTTTTGCTCACTGGTTTTTCTCTCTCTAAAACTCGAAAGTCTAATAAGTGAGATTTCACACAGAGATTTCAGTTCTTAGACAGACGGATATAGCGATAGGGGATTAAGCATGACGATTAGAGTCGGTATTAATGGTTTTGGCCGCATTGGTCGCATGGCATTTCGTGCAGCCATCAAAGATTTTACAGATATTGAAGTGGTAGCTATCAATGATTTGTTAGATCCCGAATATCTGGCTTATATGCTCAAATACGATTCTGTGCATGGCCGCTTCCATGGTGAAGTGGAAGTCAGAGATGGCAATCTGGTGGTGAATGGCAAAACTATCCGCATTACCGCTGAGCGTAACCCTGCAGATTTGAAATGGGATGAAGTCGGTGCGGATTTGGTTATCGAATGTACGGGCTTTTTCCTGACCGAAGAAAGCTGTCAGGCGCATATTGATGCTGGCGCCAAAAAAGTGGTGCAGTCTGCGCCTTCAAAAGATCACACACCAATGTTTGTCTATGGTGTCAATCATAAAGATTACGACGGTCAGGCGATTGTTTCTGCCGCATCATGCACGACCAATGCATTAGCGCCTGTCGCTAAAGTCTTGCATGACAGCTTTGGTATCAAACGCGGATTGATGACTACGGTACATGCTGCCACCGCAACACAAAAAACCGTGGATGGTCCTTCAATGAAAGATTGGCGTGGTGGTCGCGGCATTTTGGAAAATATTATTCCATCATCTACCGGTGCGGCGAAAGCGGTTGGTAAAGTCTTACCTGATTTGAATGGCAAGTTAACCGGTATGGCTTTCCGCGTGCCGACATCGGATGTTTCGGTGGTTGATCTGACGGTTGAGTTAGACAAAGATGCGACATATGAAGATATCTGCACAGCGATGAAAGCCGCTTCTACATCAGAGTTAAAAGATGTACTGGGTTATACCGAAGAAAGCGTGGTATCAACGGATTTTCGTGGTAACACAGCCCCTTCAAACTTTGATGCCGGTGCTGGAATCGCATTGGATAAGACGTTCGTTAAAGTGGTTGCGTGGTATGACAATGAATATGGCTATACCTGCAATATGATGCGTCTAGTGCAGCACGTTGGTCGTTAATTCATTCATTTATCAATAAAAACGTTAAGGCTTTCTGGATTCAGGAAGCCTTTTTTTATGGTCAAACTAATTTAGAACGTTATACTTTGTGATGGAGATCACAAATTTAATTATTCACGAGGAAAATCATCATGTCTGTAATCAAGATGGCTGATCTGGATTTGGCGGGTAAGCGTGTACTGATTCGCCAAGATCTTAATGTGCCACTGAAAAAAGGTGTTGTTGCTGATGGCACCCGTATTCATGCTTCATTGCCCACTATAGAAATGGCATTAAAAGCAGGTGCAAAGGTCATGATCATGTCGCATCTTGGCAGACCAACTGAAGGTGAGTATGAGCATCAGTACTCGCTGGCCCCTGTTGCTAATTATTTATCAGCCTTATTGGATCAACCGGTCAGGCTTGAGCAAAACTGGCTAGAACCAGAATTTATACCCGTTGAAGCGGGTGAAGTCGTCTTGTGTGAAAACGTGCGTTTTAACATCGGTGAAAAAGCCAACGATGATGCGTTATCTCGTCGTATGGCCAAGTTGTGTGATGTGTTTGTAATGGATGCCTTTGGCACAGCTCATCGTGCTCAGGCGTCGACGCATGGCGTAGCTAAATACGCACCGATTGCATGTGCCGGTCCACTATTGGCAACAGAATTAGAAGCATTGGCGAAAGCATTGGATAACCCGGCAAGGCCGCTAGTCGCGATTGTAGGTGGCTCAAAGGTATCCACCAAGTTGACGGTGCTGGAATCGTTATCTAAAAAAGTGGATCAACTGATTGTCGGTGGTGGGATAGCCAACACTTTTATTGCGGCAGAGGGTCACCAAGTCGGTAATTCGCTTTATGAAGAAGACTTAATTGATACCTGTAAAAAACTAAGAGCGGAAGCTCAGGCTCGTGGTGGGGATATTCCGGTACCAGTTGATGTCGTATGTGGTAAGCATTTTGCTGAAAATGCGGAAGCTGAAGTCAAAAAAGTGACCGATATCGTTGCCGATGACATGATTTTTGATATTGGTCCAAAATCGGCCGCCGCTTTAACAGAAATTTTAAAAAACGCTGGTACGATTGTCTGGAATGGTCCTGTCGGCGTGTTTGAATTTAATCAGTTTGGTGAAGGCACGAAAGAAGTCGCGATGGCGATTGCTGAGTCTGATGCATTTTCTATTGCTGGTGGTGGTGATACATTAGCGGCAGTGTCTAAATATAAAATTTGTGATGACATTTCTTATATTTCAACGGGTGGTGGCGCATTTCTCGAGTTTCTTGAAGGTAAAAAATTACCTGCTGTAGATATTTTGGAGCAACGCGCCGCACAAGCATAAAGGAGTTTCATGTGACGGCCATAAGACGAACAAAAATTGTTGCGACTTTAGGGCCGGCCACACAAAGCCCGCAAGTACTGGATGCAATGATCGCAGCCGGCATGAATGTGGTCAGGCTTAACTTCTCTCATGGTGAGCCTGACACTCACATTGCGCTGGCAGAGCTGGTCAGAGAACGTGCTCGTATGCAAAATAAACAGGTTGGCATTCTGGCTGACCTTCAGGGACCCAAAATTCGTATCTCACGCTTTAAACAAGGCTCGGTTGTGCTTGAAGAAGGCGCGTATTTCATTCTGGATGCCCAGCTTGGTAGAGACGAGGGTGATGAACAGCAAGTGGGCATTGACTATAAAGCGCTTCCACGTGATGTCAAAGCGAAAGACACCTTGCTCCTTGATGATGGCAGGATTGTATTGCGTGTGGATAAAGTCGATACGCATAAAATCTATACGACGGTAAGTTTCGGTGGTGTTCTCTCCAATAACAAAGGCATTAACCGTCTTGGTGGTGGACTATCTGCCAAAGCCCTTACCGATAAAGATAAACAGGATATTAAAACGGCTGCCAGCATGCAGGCAGACTATCTCGCTGTGTCATTCCCTCGTTCGGCTGATGATATCCATCAGGCAAGGCAGTTATTACGCGATGCTGGCGGTTATGGTGCCATTGTGGCAAAAATTGAACGTGCAGAAGCGGTAGAAGCTATTGATGAGATCATCTCAGCTACCGATGCGATTATGGTCGCACGTGGCGATTTGGGCGTGGAGATGGGGGATGCGGCATTACCGCCTATTCAAAAACGTATCATTGGGCTGGCGCGTAAAAAGAACTGCCTGACCATTACAGCCACCCAGATGATGGAATCAATGATCATGAATCCGATTCCGACCCGGGCTGAAGTGTTTGATGTGGCCAATGCTGTGCTGGATGGCACCGATGCGGTGATGTTATCCGGGGAAACGGCGATTGGTAAAAATCCAATAAAAACCATAGCGGCTGTTGACCGTGTTTGTCTGCAAGCAGAACTGGAACGTGAAATACGAGTATCGCGACACCGGATAGACTCGCATTTTGAACGGATGGATGAAGCCATCGCCATGGCTGCTATGTATACTGCCAACCATCTGGATGTAAAAGCGATTGCTGCGTTGACGGACTCAGGTGCAACCACATTGTGGATGTCCAGAATTAGTTCGGGTATTCCTATCTTTGCACTCACACCCCATGAAAAAACAGCACGGAAAGTGACCTTATACAGAGGCGTTTATCCACTTAAGTTTGATGTAGAACATCATGATCATGCGCTGATGAATAAAGAGATGGTAGATGAGCTTGTCCGCCGTGGTGTTGTGTCAGATGGTGATATCGTCATTATCACTAAAGGCGATCTTGAAATTCAGGGCAGCACCAATGCTATGAAAATTGTCAAAGTCGGTGATATGGCTGAACCCAGGCAGATAGACTAAATACGGAACATGATTTTTTCTTTACAGGAGGCTTTATGGCCCTGATTACGTTGCGACAATTATTAGACTATGCAGCTGAACATGATTTTGCTGTTCCGGCATTCAATGTCAGTAATATGGAGCAAGTACATGCCATTATGCAGGCAGCAGACAAGGTTGACAGTCCTGTGATCATGCAGGCCAGCGCTGGTGCCAGAAAATATGCCGGTGAGCCATTTTTACGGCATATGGTTCTCGCAGCTATTGAAGAATATCCTCATATTCCAGTAGTTTTACATCAGGATCATGGCGCTAGCCCGGCTATCTGCATTCGTTCGATTCAGTCAGGATTTACTTCGGTGATGATGGATGGATCATTACGAGAAGACATGAAAACACCATCTGATTTTGACTATAACGTGCAGGTGACAAAAAACGTTAGTGACATTGCCCATGCATGCGGTGTTTCCGTGGAGGGGGAGTTAGGCTGCCTGGGCTCTTTAGAGACCGGTATGATGGGGGAAGAAGATGGTCATGGTGCTGAATCTGCCTTAGATCATAGTCAACTATTGACCGATCCTGATGAGGCAGTGGAGTTCGTGAATTTAACGCAGGTCGATGCCTTAGCCGTTGCCATAGGCACCAGTCATGGCGCCTATAAATTTACACAACCACCAACAGGTGATGTGCTGGCGATTAGCCACTTAAAAACCTTGCAACAAAAACTGCCTGATACCCATTTTGTGATGCATGGTTCAAGCTCAGTACCGCAGGATTGGTTGAAAATTATCAATACACATGGTGGTGATATTGGCCAAACCTATGGCGTGCCTGTAGAAGAAATTGTTGAAGGCATTCAATATGGTGTACGTAAGGTCAACATTGATACCGATTTACGCATGGCCTCAACTGGTGCTATTCGTCAGTTTTTGACTGATGAGAAGAATAAAGCGGAATTTGATCCACGGAAATTTTTCAAAGCAGCGACGCAGGCGATGCAAACGATTTGTGAAGCGCGTTATCAGGCATTTGGTAGCGCAGGACATGCCAGAAAGATCGTGCCTGTTTCATTAGCTAAAATGGTTGAAAGATATTAGTTTGGGTCGATAACAGTTTGTTTGTCAGTGATTTTCAGCTGCTCAGACTTATCTATGATTGAATGTTATTTTCCTCATTAAACAATCAGTTGCGAGCCTTGTGCCAGAATACGGTAAACTACCTGTTTTTTAGCAGGGAATATCGTTCGTGCATCAAATAATTGCTATTGCCGCCGGCGGTGCAGTGGGTGCCGTACTCAGGTTTGTTGTTTCCAACGGCATCTATCGTGTTTTAGGGCGAGACTTTCCCTACGGCACATTGGCTGTTAATGTGCTCGGTTCTTTATTGATGGGATTTCTGTTTATCATCTTTATCGAGAGAGAGTTGGGTATGACAGAATGGCGCTCTGCCATTTTAATCGGTTTACTTGGCGCGTTTACCACGTTTTCGACATTTTCTATGGAAACTATTGCTCTGCTGGAAGCCGGTGATGTCACGAGAGCCATGCTAAATATATTTCTTAGCGTTTTGCTCTGTCTGACGGCTACATGGATAGGTCTAAGCCTGGGGAGACAGTTATGAGTCGGTTCGAAGTCACGATGGTTCGTGTATACCTTGCTGAGGGGCGGGATCATAGTAATCGCGTTATAGAGTTACTTGAAACATTAGATATTAAAGGCTTTACCGTGTTTCGTGGCATTGCTGGTTTTGGTGCTGAACAAAAGTTGCATAAAGCGTCACTATTGGATTTATCACCTGAATTACCATTGGTGATCGAGTTTTTTGATGTTCCACACAAAGTGGAAAAAATTATTACACAGCTGGAAAGTATGGTTAAGCCGGATCATATTGTGAGCTGGACTGCACAATCTGGAAAATAAAAGAATGTTAGATCCGAAGTTATTAAGAAATGAGACTGAACAGGTTGCTGAGCAACTAGCCCGTAGAGGCTTTGATTTAGATGTTGCATTGTTGGCTAAGCTTGAAGAAGAGCGTAAACAGGCACAACTGGATGCTCAGGAATTACAAACAGAAAGAAATAGCCGTTCTAAAAATATTGGTAAAGCCAAAGCGGCGGGTGAAGATATTACCCCCTTACTGAAAGAAATCGAGGATTTAGGTGACCGTCACAAAGCGGCTGAGTCACGATTAAATGACGTGTTGACCCAGTTGCAAGACATCGCCATGGGTATTCCTAATCTTCCTCAGGCGGATGTTCCGGCCGGTAAAGATGAGAGCGAAAACCAGGAAGTTTTACGTTGGGGTGAACCGCGTCAATTTGATTTTGAACCAAAAGATCATGTCGATCTGGGTGCTGCTTTAGGTATGGATTTTGATACCGCAGCAAAAATCAGTGCTGCCCGTTTTGTCACTTTGTCCGGTCCTTTGGCTAAGTTACAGCGTGCACTGACCCAGTTTATGCTGGACTTACACAGCGAACAGCATGGTTACACGGAAACCTATGTTCCTTATTTAGTGAATGCTGACTCTTTAAGAGGAACAGGACAGTTACCAAAATTCGAAGAAGATCTGTTTAAAGTGAATGATGGTGAGTTTTATCTGATTCCAACAGCTGAAGTGCCAGTGACTAATATTGTCCGCGATACGATTACTGAAGATGCATCGTTGCCGCTGAAGTTTGTGGCACATACACCGTGTTTCCGAAGTGAAGCCGGCTCTTATGGTCGCGATGTACGTGGTCTTATCCGTCAGCACCAGTTTGAAAAGGTTGAGTTGGTACAAATCGTCCGTCCAGAGGACTCTGCTGCCGCGCATGAAGAATTAACAGCACATGCTGAAAAAGTATTGCAGTTATTAGATTTGCCATATCGTAAGGTGAATTTGTGTACGGGTGATTTAGGGTTTTCATCTACAAAAACCTATGATCTTGAAGTTTGGTTACCAAGCCAGCAAACCTACAGAGAAATTTCATCTTGCAGTAATTTTGGTGATTTCCAGGCACGTCGTTTACAGGCCCGCTGGCGTAATCCTGCTACTGGAAAACCTGAGTTAGTTCACACGCTCAATGGTTCAGGACTGGCCGTTGGCCGTACGCTGTTAGCGTTGATGGAAAATCATCAACAGGCAGATGGTTCGGTGTTAATTCCAGAGGCGTTACGTCCATATATGGGCGGTCAGGACAGCATTCGTGTTTGAATTTAGTTTGGTCCAGAAAATTATTATCTGGGCGATACCTGTTTTATTTGCCATTACTGTGCATGAAGTTGCGCATGGCTGGGTTGCATTAAAGTTAGGTGATAGAACAGCACAAATGTTGGGTAGGCTCACGCTAAACCCCTTTAAACATATCGACCCTATCGGCACAGTACTTGTGCCCGGCTTATTATTATTACTCGGCGGCTTTGTATTTGGCTGGGCGAAACCGGTACCGGTGAGCTATCAGAATCTGCATCAGCCCAAACGAGATATGGCGTGGGTGGCTGCTGCTGGTCCTGCTGCCAACTTTATTATGGCGATTATCTGGGCGATCGTTGCCAAGCTGGGTTTAATGCTTATTCATGCCGATATTACCCTGGGTCAACCTATGATGTTTATGGGCGTCGCTGGTGTTTTGATTAATACGATGTTAATGATGCTTAACTTACTGCCTATTCCGCCTCTGGACGGCAGTCGTGTGTTATCAAGCTGGCTACCAGGACCGATGGCATATAAGTTCAGCAGGATAGAGCCTTATGGTTTCTTTATCTTGCTCGGACTGCTTTATTTCGGCATTTTGAATTTGATTTTATGGCCATTGGTCAGTGCTATGCTAGGTTTGCTGGTGTCTGTCTTTCATTTACCAGCACAAATATTCAGTATTTTATAGTTAGCTAATTAAGGCTTATCAGGAGAACATTTTGGATACGGTTGCTATACAGTCCCGTCGCATTGTTTCAGGCATGCGTCCAACAGGGCAATTGCATTTAGGTCATTATCATGGCGTTCTAAAAAACTGGATTAAATTACAGCACGAATTTGACTGCTTCTTCTTTGTCGCAGACTGGCATGCATTGACGACTCATTATGAAGAGAGCAGTGTCATCGAAGGCAGTGTTTGGGAGATGGTGATTGACTGGCTCGCTGCCGGTATTGAACCTTCGACGGCATCGCTGTTTTTACAGTCAAAAGTACCTGAGCACGCTGAATTACACTTATTATTGTCGATGATTACACCGCTTTCGTGGCTAGAGCGTGTACCAACATACAAAGATCAACAAGAAAAACTAAAAGAAAAAGATTTATCGACTTACGGTTTTTTAGGCTATCCCTTATTACAAAGTGCCGATATTTTGATTTATCGTGCGGGTCAGGTGCCTGTGGGTGAAGATCAGGTCGCTCATGTCGAGTTAACACGTGAAGTCGCTCGTCGTTTTAATCATATCTATGGTCGTGAGAAGGACTTTGAAGAAAAAGCCGAAGCCGCGATTAAAAAAATGGGTAAGAAAAACGCAAAGCTCTACAATACTTTGCGTAAGTCATACCAAGAGCAAGGTGATGCGGATGCTCTAGCCACCGCGCGTGAGTTGCTTAAAAATCAACAAAATTTAGCGCTGGGTGATATGGAGCGCTTATTCGGCTATCTGGAAGGTGCAGGTAAAGTGATTTTGCCCGAGCCAAAAGCCTTATTAACACCGGCATCTAAAATGCCAGGCCTGGATGGTCAAAAAATGTCCAAGTCATACGGAAATACAATCTCGCTGCGTGAGCCTGATGATAGCCTGGCAGAGAAAATTAAGCGTATGCCAACGGACACCAACCGTGTTCGACGTACTGATCCTGGTGAGCCCGATCGCTGCCCTGTATGGCAGTTGCATGAGGTTTACGCTTCAGAAGATCAGAAACAGTGGGTACAAGAAGGTTGTCGCAGTGCCAGTATTGGTTGTCTGGATTGTAAAGGTCCGTTGATTGATGCTGTTAGTGCTGAACTGAGACCGATTCGTGAACGGGCGTTGGATTTTAGCCAACACCCAGAAGATGTCCGCCGTATTATTGATGATGGTAATGCTGCCGCGCGTGAAGTGGCACAGGAAACCTTGGCGGAAGTCCGTTCATCAATGGGTTTAAACTATAAATAAAAGGGTTGCTGACGCGTTTTTATGGCTGAACGTATTCAAAAAGTATTAGCAAGAGCAGGGTATGGCTCTCGTCGCCAGGTAGAAACCTGGATTAAAGAAGGACGTGTCACTCGTAATGGTGAGTTGGCAAGTTTAGGAGATCAGATCAGTGAAGGCGATCGTTTAAAGCTGGATAATAAACCGCTTTCTCCGAAACGTTTATGGCAGGAACCGGCTAAACAGGTCATTCTCTATAACAAACCTGTTGGTGAAGTGTGCACGCGTAAGGACCCTGAAGGCCGTCGTACTATCTTTCAGTCCTTACCTATTCCAGAGCAGGGCCGTTGGGTCAGTGTGGGACGGCTTGACTTAAACACCAGTGGTTTAATCATCCTGACCACAGATGGTGAATTGGCAAATCGTTTAATGCATCCATCGCATGAAATGGATCGCGAATATGCGGTTCGTGTCTTAGGCGAAGTGACATCAGAAATGATGCAGACGCTACGTGATGGCGTCATGCTAGAAGATGGTGAAGCTAAGTTTGCAGATATTCAGGAATCTGGCGGTGAAGGAGCCAATAAATGGTACCACGTGGTTATCCAGGAAGGTCGTAACCGTGAAGTACGTCGCTTGTGGGAAAGCCAGGGTGTACAGGTCAGCCGTTTGATGCGGGTGCGTTATGGACCCATCATTATTCCTAATAATCTGCGTATGGGACACTGGACAAAGCTGGAAGGTTCAGACTTAGATTATCTCTATGAACAGGCTGGGATGAAGCCAGTCAGTAATGTTACAGGTGGACGCAAGAAACCGGCTGTTAAGCAGGAACGACCCAAGAAAACACGTACAAGAAAAGAATATAGTACCAATAAAAAAGAACAAAGCCGGGATCAGGATGAGCCCACGCCTAAAAGAAGACCTCGTATTCGAGGCCATTGATTTTATACTGTCTGCTGTCTATTAAAGATTAGGGTTTCTTGGCGCAGACAGTTATATTCTTACCCATGTGTTTGGCTTCATAAAGTGCCATATCAGCCCGTTCAAACAGGTGATAGCCTTCTTCATTCATATCAAGTTGGGCTACGCCTAAGCTGATGGTGAAACCGAAGCTGTTTGTTCCATCATGAGATAATATTTGTGCAACGGATTCACGGATTCTTTCAGCTGCAACTTGAGCGTCGTGAATGCTAGTATCCGTTAGTAGCAGAACAAATTCTTCACCACCAAATCTGAATGCCAAGTCACTACCACGCAAATTCTGGTTAATCATATCTGCCAAAATTTTAAGTGCTCTATCACCGGTCATATGACCAAAGTTGTCATTGATAATTTTGAAGTTATCAATGTCAATAAGGACGAGTGACAGAGGTATATTGTGTCTTTTTGCTCTGTCGATTTCCCTATGCAAACTTTTTTCATAAGCAGCCCGGTTACCCAAACTGGTTAAGTCATCCAGTAGTGCAGAGGCAAGTGCTTTTTTATAAAGCAGGCAGTTACGTAAAGGGTAAACAAGCAGGCTGAGTAAATCTTCTAGAAAAATAATATCTGCTTGAGAAAACTTTTTGCTTTGCGTAAAGCTAAGATCGCCCAGATAATCACCATTCATTTCAAGCTTATAATGGCAGCGGTGGTGAGATTTTTCCGCCGAGTTGATATCGACTTTCATACTAGGGTTTTGATAATGAAAGCTACACTCAGGGAAAACAGCATTCACTTCATGCTGAAATAATTGAAGCATGTCTTCCAAAATAAGGCTGGTTTGCAGCGTGTAAGGAAGTTGACGGTGTATGTCTTCCGCTGTTTTGGTCTGAGTGTAATCTATTGCTGGTTTAGACCCTTCTACCAGGCTTAGTTTATGCTTGTTTGATATTGATGGGTGTTCCATTGGAGCACTTCCTTATTCAAGTTATGAATATAACCTGCTATAAGTGTGCCAATATTTAAAATTATCTATGAATCAATGGGTTGGATGTTAGTGTCAGGGTTTTGACGTTTAATCTACCGATACTGGAGAGTTGGTTTCTAATTGAAGTTTTGCGATATATTGATAAGCGACATCATCTGGCAAATTCAGATGTTCTGGGTTTCGGGCTGGATAAGCGCGAGCATAAAGCGCCGTTCTGACTTCACCAGGATCAATGGTGCTGACGATCACTTTGCCTTCTGCTTCCAGTTCATCTTTTAGTTGTTCAGCAAGTGCTTCAACTGCGGCCTTACTAATACCGTAGGCACCCCAATAAGCGGTATGCTTGTGGGCATCCGTAGTGAAAATTAAATGGCTTGCTTGTTGTTTTAATAATGGTAGACAGGCTTGGGTGAGTAGGTAAGCGGCTGTCAGGTTGATGTGCAGGGTTTCTGCCCATGTTTTAGGATCTTGATTCATCACTGGGGCTAATTGTCCGAGTGAAGCAGCGCAGTGAATTAAGGCATCCAATTTACCAAAACTTTCTGAAATAGTCTGGGCAAGTTGTTTGTAGTCATCAACAGTTGCCCCTTTGAGATCGAGCGGATAGATAGCTGGAATGATGCCAGTTTGTTCAACAATTTCATCATAAACAGCTTCAAGCTGCGGAACTTGTTTATCAAGTAAGATAACTGTAGCACCTGCATATGCACAGGCTTTAGCTACTGAGGCACCGATGCCTTGAGCGGCACCGGTGATAAGAATGATTTGTTCAGCCAATTGGCTATCCTCAGTATATGCTTGCATCAAGATTTATTCGGCAGGTACAAATTGACTAAATTGTGCGACACCGTTATGGAATTGTACCGATGTAATACCGTCTTTTTTATGCCATTCAAGATGATCAACAGTTAATGCATCAATTGTATGTGTTTGAGTGACATCAGGCTCACCCCACTTAGCGATAGCTTCTTCTTTCGTCATTCCTGCAATCGTGTCTGTTTCATCTTCTACAGCACCTGTTGTGTCAGTGGTGTCTTCACTGGTCATCTCTGCAGGTGCGGCAGATGTATCTTTAGAGTCTGTCTGAGCACTGTTGTCATCACTACAGGCAACAATGAATGTGCCTAGAAATAACGCGATAAAAAGTAATTTGAACTGTTTCAGCATAGCATTCCCTTATTGTTATAAATATTGAGCCACAAAGTATAGCAAGTGATTAATCGCTTAGCTAACCGTGTTGATTTTCATTATCAATTCGGCAGCTTTTTCACCATTTATCACTGCACCTTCTAGTGTAGCAGGATAAAGATTGTTAATTATATCACCTGCTAAATAGAGCCCATCCACTGGAGAGCAAGTTGTCGGACGATCTGAGCAAACACCCACAGTACTTCTGAATGTTGCCCGTTTTTCTCGGATAACGTAACCGCGAATAAATTCAGAGGGCTGTACTATATTTGCGTCTAGTAATTCATTAACAACGTGCTCGATAAGCTGTTCATTAGTCAGCTTCAGATGTGAGCCTGGTCCACTGATAACAACCGCCAACAGGCCATCACCTCTATCGAATATCCATTGGCTTGTTGTCCCGCTGAGTCCCAACATAGGTGATCGAAGATGGATATCAGATGCGCATTGCAGATAGACCGTGACAATAGGATGAGAGCTTGCGTCCTTAGCTCCCCAATATTTTCCTAACAGTTGTTGGCTAGTGTGTGGTCCAGTAGCAATAATAATATTGTCCGCTTCAATGGTTTGTCCATTATCTGTCAAAGCCGCAGTGACTTTATTGTTAAGGATAACGAGTGACTTAATACGCGTTTGCAGGGAAATTTGTCCGCCTTGTTGCTGAATATATCGTTCAGCATAGGCTGGTAGGGTATCGCCTAATGGTACTTGCGGAATCAAAAAATCAGCGTAGTCACGTTGCCTAAAAGTCTCTAACAAGACATGAGCAAAAAGATTAGCCGAGGCTTCTGAAATAGGTGTATTCAATGTAGCAAGGCATAGTGGTTCCCATAGTTGCTCAACCAACCTTGAACTTTGTTTCTGCTGTTTTAGCCATGCTTGCACGGAGATATCGTCTGACTTTTTTTGTGAACGGGCATTGAAGATTAGACGAGAGATCTGGACAAAAACAGCAAAACCATTGAGTTGCCAAGTCTTTATTGCCAGAGATAGCGGCCAGGGTAGATGTAGCGTGTCAGCGAGTTTTAGATCGCCAAAATGTGGATGATGGATGGTTATATTTAGCGGAAGCCGCTGAAACAATCTGGACTCATCAGCCCCCAGGTCTTGCAATAATTTTAAGGTGCGTTGATAGGCACCAATCAATAAATGTTGACCGTTGTCTATGGTCTGTGCATTCCAGTCAACATTTCGGGCTCGTCCTCCCAATTGCTTTGCAGATTCCACCAGGTGAATCGATTCGCCCTTTTCTAACAAACGAACAGCGGCAGCAAGTCCACTCCAGCCACCACCAACAATCAGCGTGGTCATTATGGATGTTTTTTTTCTGCTCTGGACGTGCGCCAGGCTAACCAGAGTTTTTTCAATGGTGTCAGTGAAATGCGCTGTTTCATCACCTGAAACTGATCTTTTTCAATTTCGTCTAACGTCGCCTCATAAATAGCAGACATGATTAAGCCCGTACGTTGTGAGTATCGATCTTCTTTGGGTAATAGCGTTTTGGCTTCTTGATAGAAGGAACGAGCACGTTCGGTTTCAAACGCCAGTAGTGCTGTTAATTCTGCTGTTTGTTTGAGTGCCAGAATATCTTCTTCACTTACCTTAAATCGAGCCATATCCTCTGCGGGGAGATAGATGCGGCCACGTTCGGCATCTTCACGAACGTCACGAATAATATTGGTTAACTGGAAAGCCAAACCCAGTTTTTCAGCATATTTCAGTGTTTGACGGTTTTGATAACCAAAAATTTCTGCAGCAAGTAACCCGACCACGCTTGCGACACGATGGCAATATAAAGCCAGATGTTTAAAAGCGTCATATCGATGCTGGAATAGATCCATTTCCATGCCATCAATAATTTCAAGAAAATATTCTTGATGAAGCTCGAAACGCTTTATTGCTTCTTCCAGAGCTTTACCAACAGGATGAGTGGCTGTCTGGTTAAATATATTCTCAACCTCACTTCGCCACCAGCTTAAGGTCTGTGCAGCAACTTGCGGATCGGCTATTTCATCTACTGCATCATCCACTTCACGGCAAAACGCATACAAGGCGGTGATGGCCTGTCGCTTTTGCGGTGGTAAAAACATGAAACTGTAATAAAAACTGGAACCACTTTTAGCTGCTTTGTCGCGGCAGTATTGATCCGGCGTCATTTGACCAAACGTTCCACAATCGTGTCGTTTAACAGATGTGACTCAATAATTTCGTCAATATCCGCTTCTGTTTCATAGTGATACCAAGTGCCTTCAGGATAAATCACTAACATCGGTCCCAGCTTACAGCGGTTAAGACAGCCTGCATTATTGACACGCACTTTTTTTATTTTTAATTCTTTAACACGCTGTTTGGCGTAATCACGCAGAGACTGTGAACCATGCTCTCCACAATTTGCACTGCCATCATCACGCTGATGCGTACAGAAAAATAAATGATATTTATATATTTGAGCCATAGTGACTAAGAATAGCGAACCTTGAAATAACTAAAAAGCATTTAAACAAAATTAGGACTGATCTGATGCTTCATACGCTGTATCTGGATAGCGAGAACGGTAGTGAAGAACCTGTTCGATAATCGCTAAGAAATGATCGACTAACTTAGGATCAAAATGTTGTCCTTTTTGAGTGATCAGATAATCAACCGCTTGCTCAACCGGCCATGCCTTTTTGTATGGGCGCTCAGACGTTAAAGCATCAAAAACGTCACATATTGCACAAATACGACCTTCGATGGGGATAGCTTCCCCTTTTAAACCATTTGGGTATCCAGAACCGTCCCATTTTTCATGGTGAGTCAGGGCAATATTACTCGCCAGCTTGAGCAATGGCACATCTGTATCAGCTAGTAGGTCTGCGCCAATTTTGACATGGGTTTTCATGATCTCCCACTCATCAGGATTAAGCGAACCCGGTTTCAGTAGAATGTGATCTGGAATGCCAATTTTACCGATATCATGCATCGGCGCTGCGGTTAATATATCAGCAGCAAACTTATCACTGAGTCCGACGGCGAGTGCCAACATATGGGCAAAGTGGCTCATCCTCAGAATATGATTACCGGTTTCGTTATCTTTGTATTCTGCCGCCCGACCTAAGCGTTTAATAATTTCAAGACGGCTTTGCTCAAGTTGTTGAGTTCGGATCTTGACCTGTTGTTCTAGCGTTTCATTCTGCGTCAATACTTGCTTATGCAGTAGGCGGACTTCCAACATATTTCTGATACGTTGGATGACTTCTGTCTGATCAAACGGCTTAGTTATAAAATCTTTTGCGCCGGAGCAGAGAGATTTTTTCCGTATTTCCTGAGTGAGTTCGGCGGTGATTACCAGTATTGGAAGATAATCATCCTGTATCGCTGTTTGCAATGTTTCCATCACCTGAAATCCATCCATATCCGGCATACGGATATCTAGCAGGATGAGATCAATTTCGTATTCAAAATAGCGTTGTTTTACTTCAGCGCCTAGATTTGTGGAATACAGAGAGGTAAATCCGGCCTGTCTCAGCATTTTTTCCAGTAATTTAATGTTGATCAATTGGTCATCAACAATAAGAATTCTGGCGTTTAAAATGTCCTTATCTGAAATCATTATGTGCATCCTTTGCATATCATGACTGAATTAACCATGTAACCAGCGATGCTTTTCATTTGATGACCTTAAGGTGTGAGTCGGACCATTACATTAATAATTTCGCTGAATAGCAAAGTCGGCTAACGATAATAAAGCTTGTTTATACGGGCTTCCAGCAAGTATATCCAGAGCTTGTTTCGCTTGCATCACTTCCTTTTCAGCGGCTCTGGCTGTGTAATCTATCGCGCCTGTGTTCTGAATGATCTCAATAATGTCAGTAATCCTGTCTCGCTGGCCTTGTTCGATGGCTTCACGAATAATGGCTGATTGTTCAGCATTACCATGTTGCATCGCATAGATCAGAGGTAATGTAGGTTTGCCTTCAGCAAGGTCATCACCAATATTTTTACCAATAGTCTCGCTGGATTGACTGTAATCAAGTAAGTCATCGACCAGCTGAAAAGCACTACCCAAATGCATAGCGTAGTTAGCCATAGCCATTTCAGTAGCGTTATCAGAGCCTGAGATGACGGCACCTAACTGGCCAGCAGCTTCAAACAGTTTGGCGGTTTTATGATGAATCACTTCAAGGTAACGCGCTTCGGTAGTATCGGCATCATGACAGTTCAATAACTGCAGTACCTCGCCTTCCGCAATGACATTCGTGGTGTGAGAGAGAATTTGCATTAAGCGCATAGACTCAATTTCTACCATCATTTCAAAAGAGCGGGTATAGAGGAAATCTCCCACCAGTACACTTGCTTCATTGCCCCAGAGTGTATTAGCTGTTTCCTGACCCCGGCGCATATCAGAATTATCTACCACATCATCATGTAATAACGTTGCGGTGTGAATGAACTCAATAATGGTAGCGAGGTTGATATGTTGACTCCCCTCATAGCCACATGCACGTGCAGCCAGAATAGCTATCGCCGGGCGAAGCCGCTTACCACCACTGTTGATAATATAAAAGCCAAGTTGATTAATGAGGGCAACATCAGACTGTAAGCGTTGTTGGATCAACTCGTCTACAGCTTTCATGTCATCTTGAATTAGAGAATAGATGGATTGGATATCCACGGAACCGTAATCTGCCTATAATGTGTGATTTAAACGCGTACTTTCTCATGAGCGAGAATACTGCGCAAATATTTCAATATGAATTTGATCTCCTTGAAGAAAGGAGATACAATTGCCGGTCTTTTGTGGGGTAACCCGCATTAACACTATTATACTTTGGAGACAGCGATGTACGCTATTGTCGCGACTGGCGGTAAACAATACCGAGTTAAAGAGGGCGAAAAGCTCCGCATTGAAAAATTGACTGCTGAAGCCGGTGATACGGTTGAGCTTGATAAAGTTCTGTTAGTTGGCGAAGGTGAAGACATCAAAGTTGGTGCACCTTACCTTGACGGTGCTAAAGTGACTGCGAAAGTGGCAGCTAACGGCCGTGGCGATAAAGTGAAAATCGTCAAATTCAAACGTCGTAAGCACCATCAAAAACAGATGGGTCATCGTCAAGCATATACTGAAATCGAAATCACAGGCATCTCAGCCTAAGAATCGGAAAAGAGGTTTAAGAAATGGCTCACAAGAAAGCTGGTGGTAGTACTCGTAACGGACGTGATTCAGAGTCTAAACGCCTTGGTGTAAAACGCTACGGTGGTGAATTAGTGTCTGGTGGTAACATTTTAGTTCGTCAGCGTGGTACACGTTACCATGCAGGTCGTAACGTAGGTATCGGTAAAGACCATACTTTATTTGCGACAGCTGAAGGTAAAGTATTATTTGAGACCAAAGGTCCTCAAAACCGTACTTTCGTCAGTGTTGTTGCTGACTAAGAATATTTGTTAGCCCGTATGGGGCAAACAGCACAAAGCCCCGCTGATGCGGGGTTTTTTGTTTCTGGCATATAGGTTTATAGTCAGAAAGAACATGAGATTAAGGTCGGGAAGCGACAATGAAATTTGTGGATGAAGCGAAAATTAAAATCAGTGCCGGAGCCGGTGGTAATGGCTGTTTGAGTTTTCGCCGTGAAAAATTCATTCCTTTTGGTGGCCCCGATGGCGGTGATGGTGGCGATGGTGGCGATGTCTATTTGTTGGCCGATTCACAGGTCAATACACTGATCGACTTTCGTTATCAGCGTAATTTTAAAGCCGAGCGTGGTGAGCATGGTCGTGGTCGTTTGTGCAGTGGTGCGCGTGGTGAAGATCTGATTATCAAAGTCCCTATTGGCACAGAAGCCTGGGATGATGATACCGATGAACTCATTGGTGACCTGACCAAAGATGGCGATAAATTATTAGTCGCAAAAGGCGGTTGGCATGGTTTAGGTAATGCGCGTTATAAATCGAGCATTAACCGTGCTCCTCGTCAAACCAGCGATGGTACCCCCGGTGAAGAACGCACTTTACGGCTTGAAATGAAGCTATTAGCAGATGTGGGACTGTTGGGATTGCCAAATGCGGGTAAATCAACATTTATCAGTCAGGTGTCAGCTGCGCAACCCAAAGTGGCAAATTATCCTTTCACAACGCTTTATCCAAACTTGGGTGTAGTAACCTTAAAAGATGTGCGCAGTTTTGTGATTGCAGACATTCCCGGTTTGGTTGAAGGTGCGGCAGACGGCGCCGGTCTAGGTATCCAGTTTCTGAAACATCTGACCCGTACGCGCTTACTGTTACATCTTGTTGATATGGCGCCGGTTGATGTGAAACAGGACCCGGTAGAAAGTGTGCAGATCATCAATCGTGAACTGGAAAACTATAGTGAAGCTTTAGGCAGTCAGGATCAGTGGTTAGTTTTGAATAAAATGGACCTGGTACCCGAAGATATTCGCGACGATCTGTGTCAAGAAGTGCTGGATCGACTGCAATGGAAAGGCAAAGTGTTTTACATTAGTGGTCAGACTGGCGAAGGTTGCGATGCGCTGGTCAATGAAGTCATGAATTATCTGGAAAGTGTTCGTGCCAGTGAAAAAGACGAAACCACAGATAATTCACAGGATGATGCTCAGGAATAAACCTCAGTGACAGAACCACATCAGCAATTATTGAATACCAAGCGCTGGGTTATCAAAATTGGCAGTGCTTTATTAACTCGTATTGGTGAAGGTCTTGATACGGATCGCATACGTTGGTTAAGTGCTGAAATAGCCGAACTAAGACGTCAGGGAAAAGAAGTGGTATTAGTCACGTCTGGCTCAGTTGCGGCGGGTATGCAGAAACTGGGTTGGAAAAGACGTCCACACGAAATTCATCGTCTGCAAGCGGCTGCCAGTGTTGGTCAGATGGAGTTGGTCAACGCCTATGCCACAGAATGCGGTAAGCATGGCATTCACACCGCTCAAATCTTATTAACTCACTCTGATTTATCAGACCGTGGCCGTCATCTTAATGCACGTAGTGCACTGCAAACGTTGCTGGAATTAGATATTCTGCCCGTGGTTAATGAGAACGATACCATTGCTACCGAAGAAATTCGTTTTGGCGATAACGACACACTAGCAGCCATGACTGCCAATCTTGTTGAGGCCGATGTGTTAGTTATCTTGACGGATCAGGACGGCTTGTTTGACTCCGATCCCAGAACTAATCCTAATGCCCGCATGATTGCTGCCTCAGCTGCCAGTAACGCAGCGCTTGATCAAATGGCGGGTGATAGTAAAGGTGAGCTGGGCCGTGGTGGTATGACCACCAAATTATTGGCAGCACGCCGTGCGGCCCGTTCAGGTGCCTATACGGTTATTTTATCTGGTAAACATCCCGACAATCTTCGTCACCTGGCGGCAGGGCATGGCGTGGGTACATTACTTTGGCCAGACAATAAGCCGATTACTGCCAGACAGCAGTGGCTGGTGGGTCATTTAATCGCCAAAGGGCAATTAGTGTTGGATGATGGTGCAGTGGCTGTGTTGAGAGAACAAGGGCGCAGTTTATTGCCTGTCGGAGTGACCCATGTTGAAGGCAAGTTTACACGTGGTGAATTGGTGATTTGTCGTGATGTAAATGGTAAAGAAATCGCCAGAGGGTTAGCGAATTATAATGCTGATGAGGCGCATCTGATTAAAGGCAAACCCAGCAGTGAAATTGAATCTATCCTGGGTTATGTCGGTGAACCTGAACTTATTCACCGCGATAATCTGGTGTTAACCAGCTAATTCAAGAGAATAATAAAAATCGCAGGCATAAAAAAACCGACATTAAGTCGGTTTTTTTTATAAAGTCGAAACTTTAAATTACATTGCGCGAACAGCGTTGTTCAAACGGCTTTTACCACGAGCAGCAGTATTCTTGTGAATAATGCCTTTACCCGCCATACGATCTAATGCAGGCGCTGCAACTTTGAAAGCAGCAACAGCTTGTTCTTTATCACCAGCTGCGATTGCTTTTCTCAGTGCTTTAATCGTTGTACGCATCGCTGAACGTTGGCTGGCGTTACGCTGACGGTGTACTTCTGCTTGACGCGCGCGTTTTCTTGCTTGTGCCGAATTTGCCAAAGTGCTTCTCCTAAAAATTCATTTATCTGTAGCTAAACCTAGCTATCTGTATTTACAGATGAGCCCGACATTATCCGGATTTTAATCTGATTTGTAAATGGTATTATGTGATTATTTTTCAATAGGATGACCCATGCGCATAATCACAGCCAATGTGAACGGTATTAGAGCCGCCGCCCGTAAAGGTTTTTTTGACTGGCTACCCAAGCAAAATGCAGATGTTGTCTGTATTCAGGAAACCAAAGCTCAAGTGCACCAACTTGAAGATGATATTTTCAGGCCGCAAGGATATCACTGTTATTACCATGATGCAGAGAAAAAGGGTTACAGCGGTGTGGCGCTGTATTGTAAAGCAGAGCCTGATGAGGTGATTGTGGGTATGGGTAATGAGGAGTTTGATGCGGAAGGCCGTTACATCGAAGCCCGTTTTGGTAATTTAAGCGTGATTTCGCTGTATATGCCTTCAGGTTCATCAAAAGAAGAGCGACAAATTGCCAAATATCGCTGCATGGATTTTTTTGAAAATAAAATGCAGGACATGAAAGACTCGGGTCGCGATGTATTGATTTGTGGCGATTGGAATATTGCACATAAAAATGAAGATATTCGTAACTGGAAAGGCAATCTGAAAAACTCTGGCTTCTTACCGGAGGAGCGCGCCTGGTTGGATAAACTGTTTGATGAAATGGGTTTTATTGATGCGTTTCGAGAGTTACCGCAGGAAGAACATCAATACACCTGGTGGTCAAACCGTGGTCAGGCCAGAGCCAATAATGTGGGATGGCGTATTGATTACCATATCTTAACGCCGGGCATGAAAGGTAAAGTCAAAGCCACAGAAATCTATCGCGATGAGTCTTTTTCGGATCATGCGCCGTTAATCATTGACTATGACTACGCGTTACCAAAATAAACAAATGAACTTTATCACGCCATAACTCTCTGACTTATTTAACCTAACAGAGAGTTATGTATGTGGTCATTATTTAAGTCTGATCCTGAGAAAAAGTTAAAAAAGCAATTAAAACAAAAGCGTGAACAGGCATTACATGCACAACGTAATGGCGATATACGGCTGTTTGCTTCACTGACTCAGGAGGCAGAGGCGATATTGAAACAATTACAGCAAGTGCAGTCAGACAAAGCCTGAAAGCACGTTGTCATTAATACATGGATGCCAGAACGCAACGAATCACACCATAATCATAAGCTTCATCCAGGGCCTGATAAATCGCTTTCAGGCTCTGAGATTCATCTCCTAATGAATCAATCGTCAGCATGATCGTGTTCAGCTCAGCATCTTCCAGGTCCAGTACGTCTTTTACATCCAGTAACCCGGCATTAATGCCTTCAGCCAGATGGCTATAAACTGTACTGAGTTTTAAATCTCGCTGTTTCGCAATGCTGTCTATCTCATGTCCTTTTTCCAGTAATAACAACGTGTCATTAATCGTGTCACTCAAGCCGTTATTCAGTAACTCAGACAAAGGATGTTGTTGAATGACCTCTAAAAACGCATGGCCGTAATGGTTGAGTTTTTGTTCGCCCACGCCGGAAATACGTTGCATAGCCGCCATATCTGCAGGTCGATAACGACACATTTCCAACAACGTCGCATCATGAAAAATAACGTAAGGCGGCAACTCATGTTGTTTGGCAATATCCGAGCGTAATTGACGCAATGCTTCCCAAAGTCGTTGATCTTGAGGGCGAACAGCTGTTTGTTTTTTGCCGGTTTTAGCTGTTGATTTTTTAGGCGACTGTTTTCTTAAATATAATGTTTGCTCGCCGCGGAGGACTGGTCGACATTTTTCTGTCAGACGTAATGCGCCATAACGCTGAATATCAATATCCAGATAACCCGTGGCGATTAACTGACGGAAAATACCTCGCCATTGAGTGGCATTGAGTTCAGAGCCGATGCCGTAGGTACTTAACTTGTCATGCTGGTTTTGTTTAATACGTTCATCGTCACTACCAAGTAAGATATCGATTAAATAATTCACCCCGAATCGTTGTTCGGTACGATAAACACAAGACAAGGCCTTTTGTGCCATTTCTGTCGCATCAAAGCTTTCAGGAGGTGTTTGGCAATTATCACATTGCCCGCATTTTTCAGGTGCTTCCTCATCAAAATAGGCCAAGATGGCCTGACGCCGACAGGTGATGAGTTCACATAAACCTAGCATGGCATCCAATTTATGTTGTTCAACCCGTTTGACCATATCCGGCGCATTGGAGTCCTGCATAAACTGCCGCAGCGTAATGACATCCTGCAGGCCATAAGCCATCCAGGCATCAGCCGGTAAACCGTCACGGCCAGCACGCCCGGTTTCCTGATAATAGGCCTCAATATTTTTCGGTAAGTTCAGGTGAGCGACAAAACGCACATCCGGTTTATCAATACCCATGCCAAAGGCGATGGTAGCGACAATGATCACCGCTTCTTCACGTAAAAACCGCTGTTGGTGTTTTGCTCTTACCTCATTGGACAAACCGGCATGATAGGGCAGCGCAACCCGACCTTGTTCCTGAAGCCATTCGGCAATGGCCTCGACTTTCTTTCGCGACAGACAATAAACAATGCCGGCATCATTGGCGTGGTGTTCCTCGATAAACTGCCACAGCTGTTGTTTGGCTTGGCTTGCCTCGGTAATCGCATAAAAAATATTGTGTCGGTCAAAACTATTCAGATAGACATTGGCTTGCTGCAGATTGAGTTGCTCAATGATTTCCTGACGTGTGCGTTTATCGGCCGTGGCTGTCAGAGCAATACGAGGCACATTAGGAAAGCGTTCATGTAGTCGTCGAAGCTGTTGATACTCTGGTCGAAAGTCATGGCCCCACTGCGATACACAATGCGCTTCATCTATTGCAAATAAGGAAATGGTTACACGACTCAATAGCGATATGCTGCGCTCATTCAGTAAACGCTCTGGGGCGATGTACAATACATCAATCAACCCGTCTTCAAGTTGTTGCTCAACGCTATAGGCTTCTGAGGCTGACAAACTTGAGTTAAGAAAGGCCGCTTTCACACCCAACTCGTTTAATGCCACCACCTGATCCTGCATTAAAGCAATCAACGGTGAAACCACAATGCCGGTGCCTGGTCGTATCAGCGCCGGAATCTGATAACAAAGTGATTTACCGCCGCCAGTTGGCATCAATACAAGGGCATCACCACCCTGGATAACATGCTCAACGATATCGTCTTGATTATGTCGAAAGCCATTGTAACCAAAAATGTTCTGTAGCACGTCCAGTGCGGGTTGTCCTTGAGTCTGCATAAATAAATTCAGTGGTTAAAGCAAAGGGGCATTATGGCAAATATGCCCTGACTCTAACATCAGAGATGAACGGTAAATTCGGTTTATCACTGAAACACAGGCAAAATAGATAAGGCGAAATCCCCATCTCATCCCAAATGTTCATTGTTTGGGCAAAACTTAAATTTTAGGAATTCAAATGAAAGACATTACCGTGGACAGTAATCCCAGCGAAGCACAATTAAAGAAAATGGGGGTTGAACATTGGCCAACATGGGAAAAAGAAGTATCCGTATTTCCCTGGTCATTTGTGACCACTGAAGTGGCATACATTGTAGAAGGGGAGTGTGTGATGACGCCAAATGATGGTGGCCCAGCGACCACATTTAAAGCGGGTGACTTAGTGGTCTTCCCTAACGGTTATAAAGGCACATGGGAAGTGAAAAAAGCACTAAAAAAACGCTTTAAACATAAGGATGGTAACTTCGTGAAATGTGCGTTTAGCCGTTATAAAATTCTGAAAAATCGTATCAAGGCAGCTCTTTAATTATATCAATAGTGCTTGGGTTGAAGGTTGAAGCTCAATGACCATAACTAAGTTCATTTCGGGTTTCTTCCTCAATCCAAACGATGGATCGTTTTATTTTTAAAACTCATCATTTAACGCTAAGTCTAACTGTGGTTGATGAGTCTGTAATACCGGCACATCAAACCCACTCATACTTAATCCGACCAATCTCACAGGTTTGATTCCAGCTTCTGTTTTTTCAAGCAATAACGGAATGATCTGTTTTAAGTCTGTTAGTTGAATAATGTGCTCGGTGCTGTGCGCACGGGTGACTTGTTGAAAGTCAGCATATTTCACTTTGACGGTGATGGTGCGCGCTTTCAGGTTTTGTTTACTCAGGCTTTCGAAAACGCGTTCAGCCAGATCAAGCAGTTTGGCGGTTAATTCCGGGATAGAGTGAATATCTTCAGCAAAGGTGGTTTCTTTACCGAGCGATTTACGGATGCGTTGACTGCGAACCGGACGTTCGTCGATAGCTCGGGCGATGTTGTAATAATACTGACCTGCTTTACCGAAACGCTCAGTCAGTTCTGTTAATGATTTCTCACGTAGGTTCTTGCCAGTATGGATGCCGAGATTATGCATTTTGGTTTCTGTGGCGGGACCAATGCCATGAAACTTACCCACTGGAAGAGCGGCGACAAAAGCTTCGCCTTGTTCGGGTCTGATGACATAGAGCCCATTGGGTTTGTCCATATCCGAGGCAATTTTGGCGAGGAATTTATTATAGGAAACACCCGCCGAGGCGGTGAGTCGGGTTTCCTGCAAAATCTCACGTTTAATGGCCTGGGCAATCAAGGTGGCCGAACCATTAAAAGCCTCGGTGTATGTAACATCTAAATACGCTTCATCAAGAGATAACGGCTCAACTTCAGTGGCATAACGCCAGAAAATGTCACGGATTTGGTTGGATACTTCACGGTAAGCATCAAAGCGTGGCGGCACAAATAAGGCATGAGAGCATAAACGATAGGCACGTGAGCAGGGCATAGCCGAGTGAATGCCGTACTTTCTGGCTTCATAACTGCAGGCCGCAACCACGCCCCGGCTGTTAGGCTGGCCGCCGACGATCAGCGGTTTACCTTTATATTCGGGATGATCACGTTGTTCAACAGAAGCAAAAAAAGCATCCATATCGACGTGAATTATTTTGCGTTGTTTAGCCATGAGGTAGCAAGGATATCAGAAGTGTGTTCTCTTAATTTTCTCATTATCGTTGACTGCATGATGAACAGCAATATTTTCTAGTCGTCTGTATCACTATGAACAAAAGTGGAACCAGATATACTTCAATGTTACTTTAGCTGATTCAACGCGATCTGAGACCGATTTTGATAGCACGACTACGTTCATGGCAGGAGAGTTTACAAGCATTTATGCACCCGCGGGTGTTAACGATGCTTGTCTTTGGCATCATGGCGGGCCTGCCGTTATTACTGATTTTTTCCACCTTGAGTCTATGGCTTGGCGAAGTCGGCATCGCAAAAAGTGACATCAC